>CBDBBS010000003.1:0-115614 GCA_965203005.1 Dehalococcoidia bacterium | reverse complement strand
AGCCGATTGGCGCTCCAGGCCGGCAGTCGTTCCAAGAGAAAGACCCGTTCGAGAAGGGCTACGTAATCCTGGATGGTGGGGCGGCTCAGCTGAAATGGCGCCGCCAGGTCGGCGAGATTGAACAGTCGGGCGGTTTGCGAGGCCGCCGCCGCCAATAGCCTGGGCATGGCGTCCAACTCCCGGATGCGTGCCAGGTCCTGCACATCCCGCTGAACCAGAGCTTCGACGTAGTCCCGATACCAGGCGGCCATGCGTCTTTCGGTCGGGCGCGTCATGGCGGCCGGGTATCCGCCGGCGACAATGCGCTCGGCCAGCTCGAGGCCCATCCGGTCAGTTCGGGCCGTCCTGAAGGCGCCGCCAAACAGCGCATCCAGAAAGCCCTGACCGGGTTCGATATTGGGCGGCCATGTGCCGCGGCCGGCCGCCAGTTCCACCTGTGACAGCGGATGGAGTTGAACGATCTGCATCCGGCCAGCCAGGGAGTCTGCCAGTGTGGGCACCAGCAGCACATTGGTGGAGCCGGTCAGCAGGAAGCGTCCCGGCGTGCGACGACGGTCCACCGCCAGCTTCAGGGCCGAGAAGATTTCCGGCACTCGCTGGACTTCATCAAGGATCACCCGTTCCGGCAGGTCAGCAACGAAGCCCATCGGGTCAGATTGCGCTCCTGCTCTGGCCACGTCGTCATCAAAACTGACGTACCAGGACGCGGCGTTCGCGGCTCCCGGCGACCCTGCAGGGCCATCGGACGGGAATACCGACTGGGCGAACGTGGTCTTGCCGCACTGGCGTGGCCCATGGACCAGGACCACAGGAGAATCTTCCAGCGCCTCCAAGAGATGGCGTCCCAGGTAACGCGGATATAGATCAGCTTTCAGCATCGTACAAATACAATCTGTATTTGCGTCTCATTATAAGGTTACCAAACGGCTATTTGTAATGTTTATCTGCGTCTAATTGCAACGTTGAAAGCGAGCAGGAGCGGCCTACTGATCCGACTGTCGGCCGGAGGGACCGCTCGACTGGTCGTCACGCCCAGGGGCGGCGCTTGGAGAAGGACTTGGCGGACTCGGGGGTGGGCAGGCCGCGCTGTTCCAGGAGCATCAGGGTCATGCGGCGGAACTCCTCCCGGTCGTGGCCGGTGATGACGGCCTGTTCGTGGGCCTCGGAGATGGCCACGGGATAGCCCAGGCCCAGCTGGCACTGCTTAACCAGCATGGCGTGTCCCACCGCCAGCAGCTCGGGGTCCTGGGCCAGCCAGTCGGGCACCTCGACGCGGGCGATCTCGGCGCCGCCGTTGAGGTAGTAGAAGTGGCTCCACTCCTGGCCGGAGGCCAACCCCAGGGCGAAGCGGGCGGCCAGGTGGGAAGAACGGTAGAGCGGCGAGCGGTGGCCCGGCTCCAGCACGAGCTCGAACACCTCCCGGTCGTCGAAGCCCGCGGTGCCGTCGCAGGTTTCCGACTGGGCACAGCGGGCGGTGCAGAGACGGTTGCACTCGGCGTCGCCCTGACCACAGAGCATGAGACGGACGGCGCCGGCCGCCTCGGCGGTGCGGGGCCTGGAGGTGTAGGCGGCCACCGCCACGGGGCGGCCGTCCCGGGAAGCCTCGCGCAGTCGGGCCAGGGCGCGTTGCAGACGGTCGCCGATGAGCATGTCGGCGACGTAGCGGGGATACTGACCGCGCTGCAGGTCCCAGAAGGCCAGGGTGCCGTCCAGCAGAGCCAGGACCGGCCGGTCATCGGGCAGGCTTTCGACGATGTCGGCCAACCGCTCCACCTCCCGCACGGTGCGCAGCGCCCCCAGCAGCGGTCCGGCGATCAGCGTCTCGCCGGAGGCGCCCTCGGGAGGGCGCAGGTACAGGTCGTCGTCATCCACGGCCAGGGCGGGCACGCTGAACAATTCGCAGGCGGGATCCTTCCCGTAGGTGATGGCGCAGCCGCCCAGGTTGATCAGGTGGCAGCGCAGGGACAGGTGGCGGTCGACGTCGATGTGGGAACCGTCCACGGAGACGGCGGTCCAATCCTGGGGAACCTCCGGCGGGGCGATGCTGTCCAGCAGGCCCTCGGGGCCGGTGCGGGCGGAGATGTAGGGACGGCGGCCCACCGCGGCGGTGCGGAAGGCGGCCTCGTCGGCGGGAACGGAGCTTGCCCTTTCCAGGGTCTGGTCCAGGCGATGGCCGTGGTCGCGGACCGCGTCGGCCACGCCGTCCATGGCGGACAGCAGTTGGCGGGTGGTCAGGCCCAGGTCAAGCGCCATGAGAAGATCGAGCAGGCTGCTCAGCGCAGGACGCCGATGCGGAACTTCCTGGTGCCGCAGACGGTGCAGACGGAGCGGGTGGCGGGGCGGCCGTTCTTCATGGTGACGGCCTCGATGTCCCTGGATCCGGTCTTCGCCCGGCACTTGACGCAGTAGGTTGCCCCGCACCGAAATCAACATACAAGATCTCGACGACTCTGGACGGGGTGGTCATGGATGGCAACTTCCGGGAACAGGTTATCCCATTCTAACCCGCTGGAGGTCCTGCCGAGAGCCTTCGCCGTCAGCGTCGTCGACTTTGGTGACACCCGGTTCCTTATCCGGCGTAACGCAGGGCGGTTACAATGGATTCGCCACTGCGGGCGCGACGGCTGACGAACGGCCGACCGTCCGCAGTGGACTCATCGGAAAGGCGGAAAGGTCGGCGCCATCCCTCGTGTTCGAGACGAAAGGAAAGGAAGATCGAGCAATGACCAATCGGGCCCCCGAGGAGTTGATCCCCTCCCTGGTCCATGAGGACCCTCTGGTGCGGAGCTACACCGCCCGTCTGCTGGGATTGGATGCCGAGGCAGGAGAAGTGGAGCGGTACCTGAAAAACATTCTGGTTCAGGAGACGGCTCCGCTGCGCCGGGTGGCAGCGCAGGCCATGGGCGAGCTGGCCGCTGACTGGGCGTTGGAACCGTTGAGCGCAGCTCTGGGAGACGCCGATCCGGCGGTGCGCGGCGAGGCCGCCCGGGCTCTGGGGCGTTTGGGTGATGCGACGGCCGTGCCGGAGTTGATCGCGCTGCTGTCCGATCCCACCCCTCAGGTTCGGGCAGAGGCGCTGGGTGCGTTGGCCACCCTGGGAGATGCCCGGGCGATCCCTCACCTGGCGCAAGCCATGCGATCTTCCGACGACGCCACCCGCCGCAAGGTTGCCGGCGCCCTGCTGGCCATGGACGCTCAGGAATCGGCGTCCGCCATGGTGCAAGCCCTGGCTGACCCGGACAGCGGCATTCAGGACATCGCGGTGGAGGCCCTCGGCCGGTGGCGAGTTCGCGAAGCCGCGGAAGCTCTGGTCCAGGCCCTGCCTCGGGCTCCGGAGGCGACGCAGATTGCGATCTGCCGGGCTCTGGGGTTGCTGCAGGATGCCACCGCTGTGCCGGCGTTGATCGAGTTGCTGGAAGGCTGGCGGACCCAAGCCCAGTCGGCGGCGGCCCAGGCCCTGGGAGTGATCGGGGACCGCAGCGCGGTGGCTACCCTATGCCAGACGCTGGCTGATAAACGGGACCCCGACCTGCGCGCTGCGGCGGCCGTGGCGCTGGAACGGCTGGGAGATACAGCCGCAGTCCCGGCGCTCATTGCCGCCACCCGTCGGTCCAGCGGTGAGGGCGAATATTACTTCCCTGACCACCGCCGCGAGGGCGCGGTCCGCGCCGCCGCCGTCCAGGCCCTGGGTACGCTGGGTTCCCCGGACGCAGTGGATCCGCTGGTGGACGCGGTTCACGATCCATCGGACCGGGTGCGGTTGGCGGCGGTACGGGCGTTGGCTCCCCTGGGAGCGCCGCGCTCGGTGCCCCACCTCCTGGCCGCCCGGCACGACAGTTGCGATCAGGTGGTGGAGGCGGCCACAGACGCGCTCATTGCCCTGGCTCCGGACCTGCTGGAGAGGGTACTGCTGGAACTGTTCGACGGCGCATCCCCGTCGGATCGCGGCAACGCCGCCCGGGGGTTGGCGCGTCTGGGGTCCCCGGTCGCTTACTCCTGTCTCATCGCCGCCCTGCAGGAACCTGAACGTGATATTCGGCTGACGGCGGCGCAGGCCCTGGGCCACGTCGACGACCCCGTCGCGGTGGTGGAGCCGCTTATCCAGGCACTGGACGACGTCGATCTCCAGGTGCGTAGGGAGGTGATGCTGGCCCTGGCGGAGACCGGCGACCCCAGGGCGGAACCGCACCTGCGCGGCCGCAGCGGTGATCCCGACTGGTTGATCCGACGCGCAAGCGAGCGGTGGCTTCGGGTCCGCCGGGAACAGCAGTCCGCGGAACCGCCGTGGGCGGGTTGACGTTGACGGGAGCGAGAGCCCGATGTTGAACCAGTACCCGCCGGAGGAGATTGTCCCGGCGCTGACCCACCACAACAGCCGGGTAAGGCGCTATGCGGCCATGATGCTGGACATTGACGGAGACGACCAACTGGTCGCCTTCCTGGTGGATCTGCTGCAATCGGATTCGCCGGCAGCGCGACGGGCTGGGGCCCGTGCTTTACGGATATCCATCCGACCATTTTCCGACCCGGGCCGCGCCGCGAGACCAGTTCCCGACGCGGTTGACCGGCTGGCGGTGGAGAGCTTGACGGCGGCGCTCCGGGACCCGGACGCACTGGTGCGGGCCCATGCCGCCGATGCGTTGCGGACGTTCTCGGTTTCGGAGGCGCTGCCGGCACTGCTCCCCATGCTCCAGGACCCTGAGGAGGAGGTACGGGTCGCCGCCGCCGTGACCGCGGGTGACTTGGGCGCCCCGCAGTCGTTGCCGGTTCTGCTGGAAGCGCTCCGTCATGGCCCATTTCACCGGCGGCGACAGGCGGCCGCCAGCCTGCGTGCGCTGGGAGACGCTGCGGCCGTGCCCACCCTCATGGACGCTCTGACCGACCCCAGCAGAGCGGTGCAGGAGCAGGCCGCCGTTGCGCTGGGCAGCTTGGGAGATTCCCGGGCCGTCCCGGCCCTGATCGACGCTCTGGGGGCGCCGAACATCATGGCGGAGGAACGCCGGGGGCTGCGGGAGGACCTGGTCAACGCGCTGGGCCTTCTCGGAGATCGTCAGGCTGTTCCGGCGCTCATCCGAGCGCTGAAGGACTACGACAAGCACGTGCGCAGCGCAGCCCTGACGTCCCTGGCAGAACTGGGCGGTTCCCAGGCAGAGGACGCCCTGATCGACCTGGTGGACAGGAACATATTTCACGCCCGCCCCGATATCTCCGCCCGGGTAGCCATCCGCAGTCTGGGCCGCATGGGAGTGGTTCGCGCTATGCCCACGCTCAGGTTGGCGATGGAGAAGGGTCAACCGGAATTGGCGCCGGTGGCGGCCCGCGCCCTGCGTCAACTGGGAGATACCATCACCGGTGGCGATATGCTGGCGTGGTTGAACAGCACCAACTCCGACCGGAGACTGCGGGCGGTGCTGACGCTCCCGGCGCTGGTTGACCGGGATGCCCTGCCGCATTTGCTGAGCGCTCTGGGCGACAGTGACGCAGCGGTCCGAGCCGCGGCCGCCCGGCAGTTGGGACGCCTGGACGACGGGAGCGCCATCCCCGTCCTCACCGACGCCCTCCAGGGCGAAGGCGAAGTTGAAGAGGTTCGCGAAGCGATCCGCGGTGCGCTGGCTTCCCTGGCCAATCGTCGCGGACGTCACTCTGCGGCGCCTGAAGCATGCTGAACTCCGTCACAGTCTTGGAGGATCCGGATCCTCCAGCACGAGCCTACCACCGGGGGTAATGCGTTGCCGCCCAGTCTGTACCAACGTGCTGCACCATGCTGCCGCGTTTTGTGGTGGGCACGCCGAGGTTCACGTAAGATATCTTGTACGGCCCCGGCTGATCACGGGCCGGTCAGCGGCTCCAGCTTGTCGATCAGGACCTCGATTTGGTTCAGGTGGCGGCGGACCGTCCGAACCCGCATCGCATCCTCGTAAAAGTTGATGTGGAGGCTGTTGGCGGCGGCAAACCGGTCAACCAGGTCGTCATCTCTGGTTTCCACCGCGAGGTTGTCTACTGCTTCGGTCAGAAGCGCATGGTGGCGGTGTGGCCAGCCCCTTGCCTGGGCAACAGCCTTCACGATCTGGGCAGCAGCGCCCCAACCCTTCTCCGACGCCTGGCGCACGTCGCCGGCGTCTAGCTCGGCCCTGGCTTGGGCCAGTAGGTGACGACTCGCTGTGCGGTACTTCTGCGTAGTCATGGGGTTATGGTAGGGCGACGGCTCCGGGAGTGTCAATCGACATGGCCACCGCGACGGGCTGGGATTGGCGACGAAAACCGTCGCCCCGGGATGTGGACCGTCGCCGCCGAGCGACGGATTCCGACTCCTGCGACCTATGGAATCCGTCAGCAGGGGCGCGAAAACCGGCCCGACGAAAAGCGCAATCGGCCTGCGGATAATTGTTCCCGCACAAACTGGTTGACGTAATAGCCCTTGGCGAAACCAATGAAAGTAGCACTTCCGTCATCCTGGAATTTGACGATCCCAGATACCGGACCTACCCGGACCAGCAACCGGGCGACGCCACCGCGGCCGAGGAGGTGAACCGGCAAAACTAATCGACGATAGATCGGCAAGAATGGTTGACGCGGGACAACCGGTATTCATCGGTGAGCAGGATGTGGGCCCATCCAAGGGGTTGGAAACTGTTCAAGATTTAGTAGGTGATGGTGGGTTTTAGTTGTTCGTAGTCAGTCTGCGTCGGGGTTGCCGGGCTGTGCAGCGCGTAAATCGTTGCGCTGGTACCATGTAGTCATGATAAACCCAGAGGTACACAGTGGGTTGCGGGAACAGTCGGGGTCGTCGGGGCAAGCGCGGCCGGCGACCTATCACACTCGGATCCGCGATTACGTCGCCATGGACCGTTCCGAAGGCGACGCGGCGTTGTCGGCCTATGCCGCGCTCTACGGTCGTGTGGAGCGGAAGCTGTTTGCCGCGGTGGCGGCGGGCAAGGCCGCGTCGTCGCTGAAGAGCGAGTACCTGAAGCGGTACGGGATACCGGCGCGGATGTTCAACGGCGTGCGGGTGTCGCTGGAGGGGAAGATTGCGTCGGTCAGGGAGCAGCAGAAGCTGCGGGTGGATAACCTGGGCCGTCAGATTGCTCGGGCGGAGCGCCAGATTGCCGGTGCTGCCGAGCATGGGCGTTGGCAGCAGGTCCATCAGAAAAAGCGGCGGTTGGTGACCTTGCAATCCAGGCTGGCGGCGTTGGAGGACGATATTGAGCAGGAGCGGGTACGACTGTGTTTCGGGTCGAAGCGCCTGTGGCACAGGCAGTACCACCTTGGTGAGAACGGCTACGGTAGCCGTGAGGATTGGCTGGCGGACTGGCGTGCGGCGCGCAGCGACGAGTTCTTCGTGCTGGGCAGTAGGGATGAGACCGGTGGCTGCCAGTTGTGTGTGGCCAGTGTGGCCGATGATGGGACCCTGACCCTGCGGCTGCGGCTGCCGGACTCTCTGGCTGACCAACACGGCAAATACCTGACCATCGAGGGCGTGCGGTTAGCCTACGGCCACGAGCAGGTGTTGGCGGCGCTGGACAGCAACGCCGAGTATGCACGGCACCGGCGTGAGCATGGTGAGAAGGCGGCTCGGGCTACGGAGTTGGGGCAGGCCATAAGCTACCGTTTCAAGCGTGACGAGAAAGGTTGGCGGGTGTTTGCCACGACGGACATGATGGACGTGGCGGTGGTTACCGATAAGTGTCGTGGTGCCGTCGGTGTGGATCTGAACGCCGATCATCTGGCGGTTTGTGAGACGGATGCCTCGGGCAATTACGTCCACGCCTTCAGCGTGCCGCTGGTGACCTACGGGAAATCTAGGTATCAAGCTGAAGCCATCATCGGCGATACTGTGGCCCGCGTGGTGGCCTACGCCCGTGAGGTCGGCAAGCCTGTCGTCATTGAGAAGCTGGACTTCCGGCAGAAGAAGGCCGCGCTGGAGGGCGAGTCCCGGCGGTACAGCCGGATGCTGTCGTCGTTCAGCTACGGCAAGATCAATGCGTATTTCATCTCTCGCGGCCACCGTGAGGGAGTTGAGGTACATGAGGTGAACCCGGCGTTCAGTTCGGTGATCGGCCGGGTCAAATTCATGGAGCGTTACGGGCTCAGCGTCCATCAGGCAGCCGCCCTGGTGCTGGCCCGACGTTCACTCGGCTGTTCCGAGCGCATTCCGCGCCGGCGGGTTTGTCCTGTCGGCAATGGCGTTCACGTCGCCTTCACCGTACCTGCAAGGAAGCGGGTGAAGCACGTGTGGACGTACTGGGGCGCGATCTTGGGACAGCTGAGACCGGCGCTTGCAGCGCAACACCGGCTGGGGAAGTGGAGACGCGGCCCTAATCCGGTTCAGGCTGCCTTGCGGGGGAAACTCCGCGGGGTGGCTTGAACGGGGATCAGCTCGGTGTTCCTTGGTGAGATTCCAAGGCGGAGTCGCCTTGAACAGTTGGGGCGGCGGCGTGGCATTGACCGCGTCCTCAGGAATGGCTGACGGTGGTTTGTAACCAAAGTCAACCATTTTTACAACGGTTGACGTCTTGTCACGGGTTGGCTACCCACTGGGTAATAGCACGTCGTGATACCATTAATCCATGCGGAGGAAGCATCGACGGATCCTGATCGCCATCCGCAGCCACCCTGTTCCGTCTGGAATACGCTGGGAGGACGCAATGGCTCTACTGGCTGCGTGCGGTGCGGAGTACACGGAGCGAGCCGGTTCAGCCATCGAGGTTTACCTCAACAACCAGACGGTGGTGCTGCACCGGCCCCATCCGGGCAACGAGATCGACAAGGGCGCCGTCGCATCGCTGCGCAAGTTCCTGGAGCGGGCGGGGATCGAACCCTAGCCAGGGAAGGTAAAGATATGGAGTACAAGGGCTACAACGCCGTCGTCACCTATGACAATGATCTGGGCATCCTCCACGGCGAGGTCATCGACACTCGGGACGTGATCACGTTCCAGGGCCGCTCCGTCGACGATCTGACGGAGGCTCTGGAGCGCGCGGTGGACGACTACCTGAAGTTCTGCGAGGAGCGCGGCCGCGAGCCGGACAAGCCCTTCTCCGGAAAGGTGGCGCTGCGCATGGATCCGGAAACTCACCGAGTGATCGTCGGGGCCGCCAGGACCAGCGGGAAGAGCCTCAATACGTGGATCCTGGATGCCATCAGCAACGAGATGCACCGTCCTGACGCACGAACAGGCGACTTCGCCTGGACAATTGAAGAAACCGCGATGGAGGCCTTCCAGGCGTTCCTCCAGGAGATCAGTCTGCATCGCCGCAACCAGGAGCCGGTGAGCCACGTGATCCCAATGTGGTTCGATCTTTCCGACGGGAGCATATGGACCAGTGACGCACGCCCTCCCCACGAAGTCTTCTGCTTCGGCGATCCGGTGAAGCCGCCCCTGACCTGATCAACTTCGCTGACCGAACCATCTGGACCGGGGACAACCTGGACATCCTGCGCGGGCTCAACTCCGCGGAAGAATTGGACATCGCCGCGTGAGAACGCTGGCCAGCGCACGGCGTGCATATCGTTGACAAGTGTTGACAGATTGCCTACACTTAATCCACTGCTCCCCGCGGTCCGGTCGGCAACGCGTCGGTCGCACCAGCGGGGTTTGTTATTGCCCTCATGACGATGCCTCAACGCCTGGTGCTGTTTATCGACTATCAGAACGCTTATAGGTGCGCTCGAGACATATTCTTTCCCGGCTCTCCAGACAAGAGGCGGGGCCACCTGAACCCCATGGGTCTGAGGCAGCGCATCGCCAGCAGAGGCGGTCCTGGCAACATATCCTACAGTCTGGCCGAAGTGCGTGTTTACTCAGGGCGACCGGACCCGGCAATAGACAAGCGCACTTGGTCTGCTCATCGAAAGCAAAGCCAGCGCTGGAGGTCAAACGGAGCCGAGGTGGTCGAGCGAGTGCTCCGGTATCAGCAAGGGCGAGGTCAGGAGAAGGGTATTGACGTCGCTTTGGCGACGGACTTCGTGAGGCTCGCGCTCCAAGGCGCCTACGACGTCGGCATCATCATGTCCACTGATAGCGACCTCCAACCGGCCCTCGAGGCCGTACGCGATCATGGCCCTTCCGGATGTCGCGTCGAGGTGGCTGCATGGGGCACTAAAGGCCAGGATCAGAGACTGAGCCTCCCGGGCACCAATGTATGGTGCCATTGGCTAAGCCTTGCGGATTACAACGCAGTTGCTGACTTGGACGCGTATTAACGACGATCACCGGCGAGCATACCGTTATTACGCGGAGCTGAATAAGCGTCTCTGCTACTAAGTTTTCAGCCTGAAGTCGTAATAACGCCAGAACCAGGGCCGCTAACCGTTTACCGGGAAACGCTGTTGCCCACCTGGGATCAGCGCGCCGGTGCGCTGCAGGACGGCGCGGACGGTTTTGTAGGGCTCGCCCCGCGCTTTCTCCAATCGTGACCCACGGTCATCCCGCGGATCTCGAAGTGAGCCTTGCCTTTGCCGTCGACGTAACCCGCGGTATAGCAATCGCAGCACCCGTATTCCTCGCCGCAACCGCCAGGGTTGGCAACTGTTGCAGATTTGGTGGATTTTGGTGGGTAATCGTTGATGGTGGTTGCAGCGGCGGTATCGCGAAGGAAGGACCTTTCCCATGTCACCCGCCATCGCGGTTGCGCACGCCGGTTCCGGTAGGATAGGAGCATGATGCGAGATCAAAAGCATCGCGGGGAGCGGCGCACGTTGGCGCCCTCACCGGGTTGGCCGATGGTCACCTACCAGACCCGCATCTGCGATTACGGGGGCATGGAACGGGTTGACAGCGACGGGGCGTTGTCGGCCTACGCCGAACTGTATGGACACGTGGAGCGGAAGCTGTTCGCCGAGGTGGCGGCGGGGAGGAGTGCGGCGTCACTGAAGAGTGAGTACCTGAAGCGGTACGGAATACCGGCGCGGATGTTCAACGCCGTGCGGGTTTCACTGGAGGGCAAGATCGCTTCGGTGAGGGAGCAGCAGAAGCTGCAGTTAGACAGCCTGGGCCGGCGGATTGCTCGGGTGCAGCGGCAGATTGCCGATGCTGCTGAGCACGAGCGGTGGGATCAGGTCCATCAGAAAAGGCGCCGGTTGGCGACCTTGCAATCCAGGCTGGCGACGTTGGAAGCCGATATCGCGCAGGGGCGAGTACGACTGTGCTTCGGGTCCAAAAGGTTGTGGCACAATCTGGAGGCCAACGGCTACGCCAGCCATCAGGAGTGGCTGGCGGATTGGCAGGACGCCCGCAGCGATGAGTTCTTCGTGCTGGGCAGTCGGGACGAGACGGCCGCAGCGTGAAATCGTCTCAGAATGCGGAACCGTCAATCAAGAAGTTATAAATAACGCAGCGCCGACCCGGCGGTCTCGCCGCGGGTGTAGCGTCCGACCATGCCGCCGTCCTGCTTCCAGCGGCCCTGGCGTTCAATTGCCAAGGATGCTGAAACATCCTGAGTATGATAGAGATCATCAGTCGGTCGTTGGGCTGAATGCATTGCCCGACATCGTTCTGGGAAATTTATGGCGTTTGGCAATAGCATAAGACAGTATCTCCGGCTGGCGGCGCTGGCATCGGCAGCGGCGATTACCCTTGCCCTGGTCGCTCTGGTGATTTTCGCGCCGCTGCAGGGCGCAGCGCCGTCCCAGGGACCACCCCCTCCGGTGACGCCGCCGGCGGTGCCCACGCCCACGCCGGTGGTTCTGGGAGACCCGGCGGAGGTGGAAGCCACCCCCACCGGCCGTACCGGCGAGGTTCTCGTGGTATGGAAGCCCGCGCAAAACGCCACCGTCCACTGGGTCTGGTCGGCGAAGTGGGATAACACTGGCGGCAAATGGACCCGGGGCGAAGCGGATTCTGTGACTGTAACCGGCCTGGAAGCCGATCAGGACTACTGGTTCAGAGTCATCGCCGGCCGGGAGATTCCTGGCAGAACTACCCAGTGGTCCAGATGGAGCGACTGGGCTAAAGCCACGCCCAAGGAGCAGGTGTTCACCATTGAACTGGTCTGTATCAACGTCGTGCGCAAGCCCTGCCAGGAGCTTGCCGCAACCGACGCATCCCCGGGACTGGGCGGGTTCATTGAGCGGGTCAAACATCGTACCGGTGGCCGCGTTGTGTTCAACCTCACCTCCTACCCCGAACTTGGACTGTACGACGACCAGGCCGTAGATCTGCTCCAGAGCGGCGGCGTGGACATGGCGGAGGTCTATCCTGCCCATGTCTCCGGCGACCTGGCGGTGATTGAAGCATTGAACCTGTGGGGCCTCTATCCCGACCTGGAAACCCAATTCGCCGCGGTGGACAAGAGTCGCGACGCCGTCCGCTCCATCATTGAGCGCGCCACCAACGGCGTCGTGATCACCGAACACTACACGGACAGCAACTCTATTTTCTCCTCCCGTCCCTTGCGTTCGTTGGATGACTTCAAGGGTTTGCGAACGCGCAGCTACCGTCCTCCATTGGACGAGATGCTGGCCGGCATTGGCGCTGACCCCCATTTCGTAGATTATTTTGACGTGTACGGCGCGCTGGAAGATGGGCTGGTCGAGGCGGCCATTTCCTGCGGGACTTGCGGATTCAGCCAGCGCTGGCACGAGGTAGCCGACTACCTTTACGGACCCATCAGCGGCTCATCCAGCGTTTCCTGGGTCGTTATGAACGGTGACCTCTGGGACGAAATTCCGCCGGAGTTCCAGGCCATCATCATTGAAGAGGGAAATCGCCATTGGGAACACGTGGCGAGTTTGGCGGCAGAAGAATGGGAGTTTGACGGCATCATCGGAAGCATCATCGTCGGCATGTATCATTCCACGCTGAGCCCGGAGGTTCACGACGCGATATTCCAGGCCAACCTCGACAGCGTGCTGCCCCGCTGGCTGGAGCGGGCCGGCGGCCCTCACTCGGAAGCGGTCCGCATTTTCAACGAGATCATCGGCCCCATCATCGACGTCCAGATCTACGAAGACGGCTCCATCGCATACCCGGTCCCGCCAAAGGCAATGTCGGGCGTGCCGGGGCCGGTCGACATCAACATCACCGATACCGCCACCGGCCCCGAAGCCATGGCAAACACGCCCTGCGATGGCCCACCGGCCCTCTTCGTTACGTCATTCCACGACGGTGGCAATCCCACCGGATCATCATGCGGTCCAGAAGGCGGCGCCAACTTCAACCATACCCGGTTGGTATCCAGCGGCCACAACTTCAAGATTCCGATGGCCTGCATCAACCGGTCGTCGACGGATTGTGAGTTGGCAGCGGGCGCCTACGATCACATTTGGGACCTTGGCTTTATCGAGAGAGTCAAACGCCGCACCAATGGTCAGGTGCGATTTGAGGTTATATCCCTCCCTGAGCTGGATGTCGACGGCCCAGACTCGCTGCGCCTTATTGAGGACGGCACGCTGTCAGCAGCGCAGATCTATCCTCCGTACATCAGGGGCGACCATCCCATCGTGGACGTCAGCGGCCTTTGGGGCTTGCATCCCAATCAGGCGACCAACCTCGCCGTTATCGACGCCGTCCAGCCCGCAATGGCCGAACTGACCGAAGCCAACGGCGGCGTTCAGATCGCCTACATGGTGAGTGGCGATTACTATCTGTTCTCCCGGAAGGAAGTCCACGATGACCCTCACGACTGGCAGGGTTTCAAAGTGCGCAGCCACGACGTCGTCTTCAGCGACCTGCTGGAAGGCCTGGGCGCCCAGCCGCAGCATATGGCCTACATTGATGTGTACATGGCCCTGGAGCGCGGCGCGATAGACGGCGCGATTACATGCGCCTCATGCGGATATGAACAACGTTGGTACGAGGTTGCCGATTACATCGTTGGTCCCCTCTTCAACATCTCCCACAGCTGGCTGACCGTCAACCAGGAGCTTTGGGAAACGATGCCGTTGGACTTGCAGAACATCATCTTGGAGGAAGGCGCGCGCCATGCCTACCTCAACCGCTATTTCCTGCTGACCCACTTCGATCCGGAAGCGGTTCAAAAGAATGTTGCCGAAGGTCTGAAATCCGCGGAGCTTTCCTACTGGATACGGGACGAGATGCGCCTGACCGCCGTCGAAACCGTTATCCCCCGCTGGGTTGACCGCGCCGGCGGCCCGTACTCCGAGGGCCTCGAGCGCATCAACGCAATCTTCAACGAGTACGTGTACCCAATCGTCAACGTCTATATCAATCCCGACGGTTCCGCCACGATAGAACCGTAACCGGCGCCGTGCGCCCCAACACCACCGCGAGCTATTGAGATGACCATCGCCGCCCCGCCTTGTCCGCCAGAGAGGAGGCCCATACTCGTTATAAGTACCTCAGCGCCGAGCCTGCGGATTCGCCGCGAGTGTAGCGGCCGACCATGCCGCCGCCCTGCTTCCAGCGGCCCTGGCGTTCGATCTCATGAGTGGGGGCGCCGTTCTGGGCCATGCGTCGGGCCATACCCACCCGCCCGCTGTGGCCGCTGAAGAACTCCCAGTCCACCAACCCGCGGCCCTGGCGATGGCCTTGACCCGCCGGGCGATCTGGGTCTCCGACAGCCCGAACATCTTCACCCCGCTCCCAACCCCAGCCAGCCGGATGGCGTCCAGGGCTTTCATTGCAACGGGGGTGATGGCCACCACCGCGCCAACCGCCTCCGCGTCGGTCTTGGAGCGGATGATGGTGATGCGGCCGGAGCCGTCGTCCCAGCGCTGGACGTCGCCCCAGGTGAGAGACGAAGCCTCGGACCGGCGCAGGCCGGCGTCGGAGAGCGCCGCCACCAACGCTACGTCAAACTTGGCCGCCAACATTTGCTGGTTCCATGGTGCACATATTGCAACTAATACTTTCAATATGTGCACCACTGCTGTTACAATGGTCTCATGATAGAGCGAGAGATTACGCCACGGTTGACCGCCCTATTCCGTCAGTACCCCTTCGTCACGGTGACGGGGCCGCGCCAGTCCGGGAAAACCACCCTCTGCCGGGCGGCGTTCCCCGACTTGGACTACGCAAATCTGGAGGCGCCGGACCAACGCGATTTCGCCGAGTCCGACCCTCGGGGATTCCTGGCCCAGTTTGACGACGGTGCCATCATCGATGAGGTTCAGCATGTACCCGCCCTCATTTCATACTTGCAGGTGATCGCTGACGAGAAGGGTGGGAACAGTTTATTCGTGCTGACCGGCAGCGAGCAGTTCCGGCTCTCGGATGCAATCAACCAATCTCTGGCCGGCAGAACGGCGTTGTTGCGCTTGTTGCCCTTTTCCCTAGAAGAACGGCAACGGGCCGGCGTTGGAGATTCGGTGGACGATATTCTGTACTCCGGCTTCTATCCACGCATCATTGATCAGAGCCTCGACCCGACGCAGGCGTTAGGCGATTACTTCGAGACGTACGTGGAACGCGATGTGCGCCGTCTGGGAGAGATCCGCAACCTGTCGAATTTTCGGCGTTTCGTGCGGCTATGCGCGGGGAGGGTCGGACAGTTGGTCAATCTCAGCTCTCTGGGGGCCGATGCCGGCGTGTCCCACACCACGGCGCGTGAGTGGCTGACCGTACTGGAAGCCAGCTACATCATCTTTCAGTTGCCTCCCTACTTTGCCAATATCAGCAAGCGGTTGGTCAAATCGCCCAAGTTCTATTTCTGTGATGTTGGATTGGCGGCCTATCTGATCGGTATCGAAAACGCCGGGCAGGTGGCAACCCATCCGCTGCGCGGGGCCCTGTTTGAAAATGCGGTGGTTGCAGAGGCGCTCAAGCATCGGTTCAACCGGGGAAATCGGGCCAACCTGTTCTTCTTCAGAGATTCGAGGGGCCTGGAATGCGACCTGCTCTATCCAGATGGCTCCGGTTTCGCAGCCTTTGAGGTCAAGTCGGGCGCCACTATCGGTTCGGATTACTTCCGCTCCCTCCATCGGGTGGCTGACGTGGTGCCGGAAATCACCTCGAAAACCGTGGTCTACGGTGGTGAGACGCGCCAGTCCCGAAGCGACAGCGAAGTCATAACGCTGGTCGACCTGGGCAGTGCCCTGGATATGCTCGAAGTCAACTTGGAACCTGTGGCTTCTGAGGTGGCGACCAGCATGAACTTCTATGCGCAGAAAGCTGGGGATATCGATGACGCATTGGTCGACTTGGGCATCGATGAGTCGCAACTGGTGTGGGAGTGTGTCAGGCATCTCTCATCAATCCTGTATGACGATGAACTGCCCGAAGTTGCAAGCGTTTGTTCGTATGATGGGAGCACAGGAATCTTAGTTGCTACAAGCCGGCGCCTGCTTTTCGTCAGGGATTCGTTACCAGAAAAACCATCCGCCCATTGGTCATTGATGGAGCATCCGGAAGGGTTACCGCCAGGGCACTATTACAGACGCGTACTGGAGGTTGGATTCGGCCAGGACGCATTTGTGGAGGGCAGAGATACGATCACTTCCGTGCGTTCGCGCACCGCCCCTGAAGACGGAGAGTTGATCGTCACATACCATTCGTGGGAGTTGAGGGTGTGGGGAACCGCCACGGAGCACGCTGCCATGCTTATTCATGGACTGACGGGCGATAATCCAAAGCTATTCGCGGATTTTCTGCAGGAGAAAAGTGGGCTGTTTGAGGCTGACGCCTAACGGTGATATGTCAACAAATGCTCACAGACACGCTATGCGGAGCCGATCCCCGACAACCACAAAGGCAGTAGGTTGACGTTGCGCAATGGGCAATATCACTTAGTGGTGCCGTTCCCGGTGCAACGACGTGTTGGCGAGACCCAAGGGCGCGTCGTTGCGCTGGACCCCGGGATTCGTTCGTTCCTGACCTGGTACTCGGAAGATGACGCCGGCCAGCTCGGACGGCAGGATTTCAGTCGGATACAGCGCCTTTGCGCCCACCTGGACGGGCTGCTGAGCACAGCGGCGAAGGCGTCGGGCCGAAGTAGGCGCAATATGCGCCGGGCGGCGTCGCGAATGAGGGTGCGCATCGGGAACCTGATTGACGAGCTGCACCACCAGGCCGCGCGGTTCCTTGGTGGACCGCTTTGACCTGATCCTGCTGCCCACATTCGAGACGCAGGAGATGGTCCAGCGCGGCAAGCGCCGTATTCGGAGCAAAAGCGTCCGGTCAATGCTGACCTACGCCCATTACAGGTTTCAACAGTTCCTGCTGTGGAAGGCGTGGGAAACCGGCAAGCAGGTGTTGTTGGTGAACGAGGCGTACACCAGCAAGACGTGCAGTTGGAGCGGCGAGGTCATCGCCAACCTTGGAGGCAGGCGTGAGATCGTCGGCTCGGATGGTGTCCGGTTGGACCGGGACATCAATGGCGCACGCGGAATATTCCTGCGGGCTTTGGGAGATACTCCCTCGCTGATGCAATCAGCGTGCATTGCAACCGGCGTTGTGAACGTTGGTTACCGAAAAGGATCGGCCGCAGCGTGAAATCGTCTCAGAATGCGGAACCGTCAATCAAGAAGTTATAAATAACGCAGCGCCGACCCGGCGGTCTCGCCGCGGGTGTAGCGGCCGACCATACCGCCGCCCTGCTTCCAGCGGCCCTGGCGCTCGATCTCGTGGGTGGGGGCGCCGTTCTGGGCCATGCGGCGAGCCATACCCACCCGCCCGCTGTGGCCGCTGAAGAACTCCCAGTGGGCCAGCCCCGCGGCTTTGGCGATGGCCTTCACCCGCCGGGCGATCTGGGACTCCGACAGCCCGAACGCTCTCTCATCACCGCCGGTGCCCGTAGGTACGGGGATGTCCCCTGGCCGTACTACACGCAGACGTGGATCGGCAAGTTTTTCCCGTAGGTACGGGGGTGCCGAACCGGCTGATGCCGTGGGTTTCTACGCGGCTGGCGGCATCATCCACTGGGCGTGGACGGCGGCGGCTTCGGCCAGGGTGCTGGCCGGTGCGACGATCTCGGGGCTGAGGAACAGCTCGCCCGCGGAGTAGAGGTTGACGATGTCGATGAAGTCGGCTCGGGCCGCATCGTCGAGTTCCTCCCACGGGGTCAGCGCGTAGCCAGCCTCGAGGAGTTGCCGCATCCAGTCGTCGTCGGCCAGCGCGGCTCCTTTGGCGCCGGTGTAGTAGTGCCGGTAGGCACTCATGGCTTCGGTCACGCCCAGGGCGTTGGTGACGAGTTCCTCCATGGTAACGTTGAAGCGTTCGGCCATGGGCTGCATTCTGGCGATGTCGCCGGTCACCTTGAGTTTGACGGGGCCGGGGAGCGTTCCTTGGCCGGTCCCGTGGGTGTTGATCAGGACGCTTCGATTGGTGTCGGCGTCGGCCATCACCTGGACGGTTCCGCCGCCGCAGGCGCGCAGTGTTTCGATGATGTCGTCCAGCTGGGCGTTGTTGTCCACGGTGACCAGCATCTGGCCGTTGGCTGTGGGCATGATTTTCCCCTCCTCTGAGCTTGCTTATTTGAGTGGCAATTCCTGAATGAAAAATAAAATGACCACACCCGCACTGACTCTCCGGCCCCGAGGCTCCGCTGCCGCCCGAAAATCCGGCAAGGGGATTCCCGCCCTGCCGGCCGACCCGGAAGCTGTGGCTCCGTTCATCTACATGCCGGCCATTGGCGGCAAGAAGCCCAACACCCTCAGAGGCTACGCTCCCAGTATCACCGCTAAGCACCGGTCCGCGAAATACGACAGCCCCCGCCACGACAAAGTAGCCACATTTTCCTGAGAATCTCCTTCATGGGACCATCCCTGTTCCGCATGACGTAGCGGTGCTTCGTCAAGGCGGCTTCAGCTCGGAGCCGCAACTGCCCGATGTAGTCGCTGATCAGCCTCCTCGGGTGGTTGCTACAGATACCGCAGCGCGGATCCGGCGGATTCGCCCCGGGTGTAGCGGCCGACCATGCCGCCGCCCTGCTTCCAGCGGCCCTGGCGCTCGATCTCATGGGTGGGGGCGCCGTTCTGGGCCATGCGCCGGGCCATGCCCACCCGCCCGCTGTGGCCGCTGAAAAACTCCCAGTCCGCCAGCCCCGCGGCCCTGGCGATGGCCTTGACCCGCCGGGCGATCTGGGACTCCGACAGCCCGAACACCTTCTCATCACCTAAAACGCCAACTGGCCGGATGGCGTCCAGCGCCCGCATGGCGGCGGGGGTGACGGCCACCACCGCGCCCACCGCCTCCGCGTCGGTCTTCGAACGAATGACGGTGATACGGCCGGAGCCGTCGTCCCAGCGCTGCACGTCGCCCCAGGTGAGAGACGAAGCCTCGGACCGGCGCAGGCCGGCGTCGGAGAGGACGGCCACCAGGGCCACGTCGAACTTTGCCCTTTCTGCGGCCTGCTCCGGCGTCTCAATGCCGCGGCCGCGCTTGCGTGGTTGCACTGCGGTGAGGCGGATCACGGCCAGGACGTCGGCGGTGAGGGCGCCGGACTGGCGCTGGGGCTTGGCCAGGCGCCGGCCCCATCCTTTCAATGAGGCGCGCACGCCCGGGTCCCGGCAGGGTGATTCCTGCTTCGCCCACTCGTGGGCTTTCGAGATGGCGGAGGCGGCCAGACGGAGCGTCGCAATGGAGGCGCCGGAGCCCGCGCGGGCGGCCAGGTAGCGGGCCACGGTGAGTGGATCTGCGGGGAGGGAGACGAGGCCCACCTCGGCGCACCAGCCGTCGAAGATACGCCATTGGGTATTGTAGGTACGCTTGGTGTTCTCGGAGAGGACGGCTTCCAGGGAATCGGCGACGCCCAAGTCGGCGGCGGCCAGCTCGGGGAGCTGGGCGGGCTCGTGGGGGACGATGAGGGCGTCGGCGGCGGTGGTCATGGGGGTCTCCCAGGGGTCGATACGAAGGCGATTTCGGAGCGTAAAAGATGCGCGATAACCGTAATTATCGCGCGGCGAATGCACGTTCGCAAGCGGGCGCGATTGGGCGATTTTCACCGTCGTTTGCCTGACCGCGGCGGGCTGCGCAAATGCCTGGGCGAGGGTTGCCCTCGTCCGCGCTCGGCGGGAGGCCTTCGGTCCGATGCGTGAACACGTCCTCAACCGCCACGGCGGGGGCGGCTGGTAATGGATAGGTATCCATTCCAATGGTATCCATTTCTATTAAAAGGAATGCGCTGCAATGAATTGGATTGGTATCCAATTCATTGGACTCCACTGCAATGCAATCGGTACCAGTCCACGGCCGGGCGCCGTCCCGGGCAAAACGCGAAGGGACGCCGGGGGTTTTCACTACAATCCGGTCAACGCGACCAATCAACCGAAGGTGAGAACCATGCCCCAATGTGTTGCCTGCGGCGCCGAACTCGTGCCGCCCGTTCGCGCGCCCCACACCGTCTACGTCAAGACCCTCTACCGCATCGGCGGCCAGGACTACTGCCGCCACCACATCATCAGGGCGGCCGTGGCCGCCGGCGTGATCACCGAGGTCAAACCCGGCGCCGGTCCGGTGGCGGTTACGAACCGGGGAGCGTCCTCCGAGGAGCGTTTCCGACCCTTCCAGGGATGAGCGGTGTACGCCGTCACTTTGCACCAACCCCGGGCCACGCTGATCGCCCTGGGGATCAAGACCGTGGAGACCAGGTCCTGGCTGGCGCCGGAGCGGTTGCTCGACGAGAGCGTCGCCGTTCTGCCTGGGTCGATGCGCCGGCGGGACCTGTATCACGTCGTGATACAATCAACGCGGCACAAGCTGGGCGCTCGGGCTCCTTGGAGATGGATATGCCGACGGTGGCCATCGTAGGGCAGTACCAATTCGTCATCCGCACCAGGGAGTTCGATTTTGAGCCGCCCCACGTCCACGTACGAGTCGGGAATGAAGACTGGGCGCGGATCCTCCTGGACAACGGCGAATATTCCCATGAGCCTCCACCCGGGCACTACCGCGCGATCCTTGAGGCCTTCGACGCCCACGCGGCCGCCATCCGGGCAGAGTGGTTCCGAATTCATGCGAGGTGAGGAACGATGATTACGACGCTGGTGAAAAATGCCGACCGGATGATGTCGTCCGCCTCGGTGCTGGAAGAGGGGATCGAGCTCACCTTCGTGGATGGGCGCTCCGGCCTGATTCCGTTCAGCGACCTGCCGGAAGTTGCGGCGGGCGGCGGGCTCAATGACCTGGAGTTGCCCACGCCGTATGAGGTCATCCTGATCACCGCCGGAGGCGACCGGTCAGAGATCCCCTGGGACTTCGCCCGCCACTACTGCGATCCGACCTACCGGCCGCGGATAGAGGCTCAGGCCAGGCATGCGCGTGAGGATTTGGGCAGTCGCATCAGAGAATATCGAGAAGCCGCAGGTTTGACCCAGGCGGAGCTGTCATCCCGCGCCGAGATCGGCAGAGTGACGCTCACCCGCATTGAGACTGGAGAGCACAGTCCGCGAACCGAAACCCTCACGGCCATCGCACGGGCACTGGGAGTTGAGGTTGAGGACTTGATCTTGCCCCGGTCTCGTCGAAGTCCATGAACTGCCGGCGATACAGTGCCGAACCTGCTCAAAGGCTGCACAACCACTGCGCTGTCTGCGTCACCCGACCGGAGCTCCCGTCCGCACACCCCACACGGTCTACGTGAAGAGCCTCTACCGCATCGCCGGCCAGGACTACTGCCGCCACCACGTCATCAGGGCCGCCGTGGCCGCCGGCGCCATCGCCGAGATCAGGGCCGGCGCCGGACCGGCGGTGACCATTTCCCGAGAGTGAACTTCGAGGGGATGCCCGACGCGTCGCCCGGTGTACACACATCCGCCGGCAGCCGTCACCAATCCCCAGCACCGCCGACTACTCTGGTATCAAGGCGCGGTGATCAGGCTTTGGCCGGCGCTGGATCGGTTGGCGGGCCTGCATGAGACATGGCTTGCACCAGGCTGCCCGATGGACCGGCCGTCCGGTCCGCGGCGTTCTCGAAATCGTGCATGGCGACCGCTCCGGAGTTCCGCCATCCCGCCTTTTGGTATCATCGAATACGCGCCCGGTTACGTTGCTTCGCAGCCGGCCAGAGGAACGATGAAATGTCCGATACCTACGCCCTCCACTTGCAGAATTTCAGGTCGATCCGGGACGCCAGGGTTGAAATAGCGCCGCTGACCGTGGTGTACGGGGCGAACGGCTCGGGCAAGTCCTCGTTGATCTACGGCCTGCTGACGCTGAGGAACTTCCTGACCAATCCCAGTCAGAACCTGGCCAGCCTGTTCTCGTATCCGTCAATCAGCCTGGGCGGCTGGCAGGAAGTTGTGCATCGCCACGCCGTGGACCGGAATGTGTCGCTCTCCATCGGCTGCTCCAACGATATCGAGGACTTCTTCACTAAATTCACCCTGACGCTGGGTCAAGCCGGCGGATCCGCAGAGGTGGCTTTTGACAATCTTGACCGCGGTCACATCCCCGTATGGCCCGAACGTCTGGACCTGCCCATAGCGATCCCCTACGACGCCAACCAACAGGTCGACCACAACTTCAAGGTGGTTGAGGAGGGTGGATCCATCGCCCTGGAGGGTACATTAACCTGGAACGGCATAGCGCTGTCCGCCCAAGTATACGGCGGTTCCGGCGAGCACAACGACGTTCTCGTCAGATTGCTCAACGAAAGAAACAACCTGCCCATGGAGCTGGCCAGGCAGACCGGGTTTGTGCCGCTCCGGCGCGGATTTTCCAAGCCCACCTACGGGCTGTCCAGCGTGACCCCCGCGTTGGCCACCGAGGATGAGGTCGCCTCCCTGTTGGCCTCGACCAGCGAGAGGTTCCGCCAGTATGACGTGAGCAGATACATTGAGCGGATCGCCCAGCGGCGGGTGATGACGCAGGCTCAGATCGGCACCTCGGTGTTCACCATTGATTCCATACCAACCGGCTCCGGAGTGCCGGCCTCAATCGTCAACGAGGGTTTCGGGATCAACCAGCTGCTGTATCTGCTGACCGTCTGCCTGTATTCCCCGTTCAAAATCGTGGCGATTGAAGAGCCTGAAATCCACCTTCATCCGTCGATGGTGCGAGAACTCGCCCGCGCGTTGGTCACCATTGCCGCCGACGAGGACCGGCGGCTGATTGTATCCACCCACAGCGAGGTATTCGTCACCGCGCTATTGGCGCAGATCGCCCAGGGTGAAGCCAGCGTCGATGACATCTCATTCATCCTGGCGGAGAACCGGGATGGGGAGAGCACGTTCACGTCGCAGAAGGCCACGTCGGACGGGCGGATTGAGGGCGGGCTCGGAGCGTTCATGGCGTCGGAGGTCGGGGACCTGGCGGCGCTTCTGGGAATCAGTGATTAGAGGAAATCTCTGCCGGCCATGATACTGGTGCTGAATGAATGGGTGTTCCACGACCTGCTGCTCGACAACGGTGGTGCGGCATTTCGGGAGACGGCGAAGTTTCTGATTGCGTTCCGGGAATCCGAGGACATCCTGGTCATCCCCGCCGAGGAACGCTGGAAGCGAAAGGCATTCCAGCTCATGATGATGACGGACACCCGTCAGAGACTGGTCAGCAGGTTGCTGCACGGGCTGTTGCGGGATTCGGGTCGTACCATTCGCATTCAACCCGAGGAAAACCCGCTGATCCCCCAAGAACTGCTCGACCGGCTGCCCGGCGAGGACGTCTACCTGGTGCGGGCCTACCTCGCAGCCGCCGCGGACCTTCTCATCACCACTGACCAAGGGCTGTTCTGCGCCATCGGTGATCATGATGGCGTCAACTGCCGAATGCGCGAACAACTCCTGGCTGAATATCTACAGCCAACCAGCGGCGAGTAAACATCATGCACTGCCTGCGGCGCCCAACTCGTGCCGCCTGTGCGCACACCCCACACCGTCTACGGCCAGACCCTCTACCGCATCGGCAGCCAGGACTACTGCCGCCACCATATCATGAGGGCCGCTGTGGCCGCCGGCGTCATCGCCGAGGTGAAGGCCGGCGCCGGTCCGGTGGCAACCGTCTCGCGGGGAGCGCCCTCCGAGGAGCGCTTCCGGCCCTTCCAGGGATGAGCCGGTGTACGCCATCACGCTGCACCAACCCTGGGCCACGCTGATCGTCCTGGGGCTCAAGACCGTGGAGACCAGGTCCTGGCCGGCGCCGGAGCGGCTGTTGGGCCAGGTCATCGCCGTCCATGCCGGCAAACGGGTGGTGCAGCGACCGGGCGACCGCATTGAACAGGAGCTGCGGGCCCGGCTGGGGGAGGAATGGAACCGAGCCATTCCGGCGGGCGCGGTGTTGGCCACCGCCACCCTGGCCGGCATGGCCCGGGTGGAGTACGTGGATCCAATGACCGGCCACGCGGTGCATGACGGCCGCACCGAGGTAGGATGCGCCGCGGGAAGGAGACGAACCCTGATCGATCCTTGGGGGGACTTCAGCCCCGGCCGCTGGCTGTGGTTCCTGGCCGACGTGGAGGCGTTGCCGGAACCGGTCCCGACCGTCGGCCGTCAGGGTTTCTGGCGCTGGACCGAGAACGGCGACGTCTCCTGACGCCAACCGTTCCAGTCGATGCACGGTTCCATACCATGCTGAACGGCTCATATTCTGAAACACGGCGGCCGAACAAGGCTGACAGGAAACTGCGTCGCCAACGGCCCTCACCCCAGTTACCACTCGCTGTCGGCGGCGGGATCCAACCGGATGATGCCAGGCGCCCTGCCGAAGTCGGCGTCGGCCGTAACGATGCGGGTCACGCCCAGACGGCGCATCACCGCCAGGTGCAGGAGATCCCGTGTGCTCAGGCACGGTGCTCATTGGCCAGCTTTCCCGCCGCGAGGACATCATCAATGGTCACCGGAGACACCCGGCCGTGCATTATCGCGGCGAAGCTTTCCACCACAATCTGTCCCGCGTCCCACCGCTCCGTCCGGCGATAGTGGTGCATGATCTCCTGGAACACCTCGGCGTTCGTGACGAACGCTTCAGGGTTGTCGTTGACGGCGGCCAGGACCCGAATGCAGGGCTCGCGGTAGGGGTGCTCCCTGCCGGCCGCGTAGATCGGAACGTTGGCATCAATAAATGTGGCCGGGGGCATGGGCTTCCTCCAGCTCCCGGGACAGCTCGGCGGGATCCGGCGGCGTCTCGATGTTCAGGGAGGTCAATCGCTGGAAGGCATTCTGACGTTCCTTCCTGAGTATGTCCTCGTACGCCTGGTCGATCAGGTTCCTGATGATTTCGGAGGCCGACAATCCGGAGTCCTGGACCACGGCATCAAGCCGGGCTCGGCAATCGTGATCGAGCCGTATATCCAACCTGGGCATGAGCGACACCTCCTGCCGTCGTGTACAGCACAAATTGTACGCACGGAGATGCCTGTGGGTCAAAACCGCCTGCGGGGATGGTCAGACGATCACGCAGATGGACCGCAGCGGTTTGGATGTGTTGATGAAGCGTGGGACGGAAAGGATGGACCCGCCCAACCTGCATTACGGCAAGCCGTTCCCAGGGCAATACTCCTCGGGGTACAATTGTACCCGTACAACTCCTGAGGGTTCATTATGGCCGAGATCCACTTCCACGTCTGGCACTACCAGCGGGACCCCGACGGGGTCATCAGGTCCATGGAACGGCGCCCGGAACGCTATGAAAAGCGCCGCGCCGCCAACCGCGCCCTGGAAATGTTCCGCCGCAGGCACTGCATCGCCGGCCAGGTCCTCCAGTGCGTTGACGGCGCCTTCTGCGAGCCCCCGCCCGACTGGCTGGTCCAGGGTTACACGCTGGGCGGCGCCGTGGAGGTGAGCACGGAGTATTTCATCGACCGGACGCCGTCCATACGGCCGTCGCGCAAGATGGAACTGGGGATGGAGAACCTGGCGGACTACGTCCAGGAGAACCCCGACCTGGTGGTACGTCGTCCACACGACGGCCAATGAGGGACAGCGACCGGCGTTCTGACTGGTTGCCGGCTGTCTGCTGGAAACGGACCACTGCTGTCATCGGGAGCCGGAGGGGCGGTATGGCGCATCATCCGGCATGGCGGCGCTCCCAACGTGGTAGCATGTGGTCACATTGCTTCTATCCAAACGACCGTTACATGGCGGATGACATGACCACCTACAGCATCAGAGAGGCCAAGGCCCACCTCAGCGAGATCCTCCGGGACCTGGGCCAGGGCGACGAGGTGATCATCACGCGCCGGGGACGGCCCTGCGGCCGGCTGACCGCGGTGGAACCCGCCGCCGACAAGCCCTCCCTGGCCACGCTGCGGGGCGCCCTCTCCCAATTGCCCGACGCCGAATACCAGGATTTCCTGGACATCAAGGGCATCTGGGAGACCGATGGGAAGCTGACCGACGGATCAGCCAACAACGCCGATGGTTAGCCGGACCCGGTTCGTCGCCGACACCCACGCCCTCTGGTGGTACTTCCGGTCACCGGAGCGTCTCAGCGTCGCCGCCAGCGCCATCTTCCGGCTGGCGGAGACGGGCAACGCCGTGGTGGTGGTTCCCGCCATCGTGGTGGCCGAGTTCTACTACCTCTCGGTGAAGTTGGGCCGCCCTCTGGGAGCGTCGGCGCTTCTGGAAGCTCTGGACTCGGTGGATGGTATAGAGCTGTCCGACCTGGGCCGGGCGCAGCTGGAGAGACTGGACCGGTTTCCCGAGATCCCGGAGATGCACGACCGGCTGATCGCCGCGGAGGCGGACGCGCTGGGCGCGGCGGTGGTGACCCGCGATGAGGCGCTGGCGACGTCAGAGCGGGTGCCGACCGTCTGGTGACCGTTCCGGCTGCGTTGCCGCGACCGTTATTTTCCACAGTGGGGGCCACGGCCATGGCAAGAACCTGGAGATCACGATGACCGATGACCAGATGCGCCGCTTTGCCGAATGGCGGGACGGTCTCACGCTGGACATAGTGGAGAAATCGCTTCCGGCCATCGCCGACGACCTGGCCGACTGGTACTGCCGCAATCACACGCCCGCAATGGATCCGGCGTCGTTCCCGGAGGCATTGCGCGCCGCCCTGCTGAGGCGGATCTGCGCCTGGTGCGGCGAGCGGATCCCGGCCGGCCACGCCTTCGACACCCGTGCCGGCGATCTGAAAGCCTGCGGACCGGCGTGCTGCGACCGCATCAACGAAGCCCACGGAGTGTGACCCGGTCCTGCCGCCATGAACATTCAAGACGAGATCACCATCCCCGGCCAGGAAGCCCGCTACGGCGAGACGCCCGCCTGGCTGTCGGACAGTTCGGTCTGGCCGGCGGTAAAGGCCCAGACTGCTGGTGGCCAACTGTACCTGCACCAGGCCATGGGGCTGGAGCTGCTGGGCCAGGGCCACAACCTGGTGATCAGCACCGGCACCGCCAGCGGCAAGTCCCTGGTCTTCCAGGCGCCCACGCTGCACCACCTGGTCGCCAACCCCAACGCCACGGCCGTCGCCGTCTACCCCATCAAGGCACTGGCCCGGGACCAGGTCATGCGCTGGCAGAGCATGGCCGAGGCCGCCGGTCTGGACCCGGGCGGCATCAACCGCATCGACGGCGACGTGCGCGACCTCACCGAGCGAAGGGAGATCCTGCAGCGCACCCGGCTGGCCCTGATGACCCCCGACGTGATCCAGCAGTGGCTCATGGCCTACTCGGAGCCGCTGTACGGCAAACGTCCCCTGCGCCATGATCTGCGGGAGGTGCAGAACACCCAGTACAACGTGCGCCGGTTCATCTCCAACCTGGCGTTCCTGATCCTGGACGAAGCCCACACCTACGACGGCGCGCTGGGCACCCACTGCCTCTACCTCCTGCACCGCCTGCAGCAGAAGCGCCGGGAGTTGATGGCGCAGTTCGAGCCATTGCGCGTCATCGCGGCCAGCGCCACCATCCACAACCCCGCCCAGCATCTGGAAACCCTCACCGGCCTGCCCTTCCAGGTGGTGGACGACCGCTACGACGGCAGTCCCCGCGACGAGCTCACCGTGCAGCACGCGGTCGGCCGTGATCCCCACGACGAGGGCTGGCGGGATCTGCAGGCGGCGGTGCGGGAGGTGATCAGCGAGGACCCCGACCGGTCGTACATCGCCTTCATCGACGACCGGCAGCTGGCGGAGCGCGCCGCGGCGGGCATCGAGGCGGCCCGCAGCATCACCGAGGACGCCATCATCGTGGAGTCCCGGGACGCCATGGCCTACCGGTCGGGACTGATGCGCCGGGAGCGCATCGAGGAGGCGCTGCGGGAGGGGGACATTCGCGGGCTGGCCAGCACCAGCGCCATGGAGATGGGCATCGACATACCGGACCTGCAGGTGGGCTTCAACCTGGGCCTGCCCCACTCGGTGGGCAAGGTGAAACAGCGGGCCGGACGGGTGGGGCGCACCGGCCCTGGTCGGTTCATCATCGTGGCGCCGCGTCACGCCCTCCAGTTCCACGAGGACAGCCTCGATGTGTACTGGAACCAGCCGGTGGAGCCGGCCAGGCTGTATCCGTCCAATCCCAACATCAAGAACACCCACGGCCGCTGTTTGGCCAAGGAGACCGATCTCAACGGCATGGAGCGTTCGATACCGTCGCCCACCGACACCTGGCCGGAACAGCTGCCCCAGACGTTGCGCGAGATTGCCCGGGGCGACCACTACGCGCCGGAGTTTCAGACCGGCGATCCCCAGCAGCCCCACCGCAATGACATCAGGGACGCCGCCGATGGGCGCGCCCGCATCGTGCAGCTCATGCCCGGCGGCGATATGGACCTTCTGACCAGCGAGGTCACTCGCCGGGAGGCCGCCCGGGATGCTTATCCGCTGGCCACCTACCTCCACGCCAAGCAGAGCTACTCCATCCTGGCGTGGCGGGAGACTGACGGAGAGACGGTGATCACGGCGCGGCACGCTCCACCGCGCGAGACCCGGCCCATCATCCGCAGCGGCGCGACGGTCACGCTACAGCAGCCCAGGACGTCCACCCTGGGACACCTGGAGTACTGCACCCACGCCCAGGCGGTGGCCTGGGAACGCATCGTGGGCTGCTCAGTGCGCGAGCCGGGCGACGCCGACTGGCGGGAAGTCGACTATAGCGCCGAGGGCATCCCCGAGGTGGTGACCAACCTGCGGACCACGGCCACGGTGATCATAGTCTGGCAGGACTGGTTCGACGACGACGGCACCAGGCGGGACGTGGCCCGGGCCCTGCGGACGGTGCTGTGCAGCCGGGAGTCGATCCATCCCGCCGACGTCCGCACCACCCACCGGAACGTCCAGGTGGTGCGGGACGGCCGCAGCAGCGAGGTGCGCCGCGCCATCGTCCTCTGGGACAAGGTCGGCGGAGGGCTGGGATTGTCGAAGGCCGTGGCCGACAACCTGGGAAAGTACACCCAGGCGCTGCTGGAGATTGCCCGCTCGTCGGGACTGCGGTCGGAGCGGGAACGGTTACTCCGGGAAGATACCTCGGCGCTGCTGCACCGGTGGGCGGCGGCCGTGGCGCCCCACACGCTGGGTCCCGAGCAGACCCCCGCCATCACCGAGTACGGCGGCACGATCTTCCGCAGCCAGCTGGAGGCCCGGTGGGCGGCGCACTTCGACCGGCGGGGGATCGCCTGGGAGTACGAGCCGGCGCGGTTCGACGGCTGGACGCCCGACTTCCGGCTGCTCATGGACGGCGCCCAGGTCTACGCCGAGGTCAAGCCGGTGAGCGAGTTCCCCATGGACGTGGCCCAACGGGTGCTGAACGCCGGCTGTGATGCCGACGTGGTCATCCTGGGCCAGGGACCACGCCACGCCTGGCGTTACGGGGACGGGGGATGGAGTCCCAGCCGGGTCTAACGGATGTAGCCAGTCCTAAACCAAAGCCACGGTGAAACCCGCATTGGCGTTGGGTAGAATTGTGGGCGATTGAGGCAGCCGGCCGGGAAAGCTGAGGGGGTGTTGGTCATGGCGGAGATGGGAGCGTTGCTGGAGCGATGGCGGCTGGACGAGGCTGAGGTGCGGCGACGGATGTATCGGGCACCGACGCCTCGGGAACGAGAACGTTGGCACGCCATGTGGCTGCTGGCGCAGGGTTGGACAGCGGCGGCGGTGGGGCGTGCGCTGGAACGGGACGCCCACACCATTGGTCAATGGGCCCGGGCCTTTGCGGAAGGCGGTCCGCAGGCGCTGGTTTTTGAACAGACTGGAGGTTCCCCCCCGCGCTGGACGTGGAGCAACGGGCCGAACTGAAAGAAGCGGTGCAGGGATTGCCGTCGCAGGTGGGCATCGAGCTATCCAACTGGAACTGGAGGGCAGTACGCCGGTTTGTGGAGGACCGCTGCGGGTTGGCGCTGAGCCGGAGTAGTTGTGTGAACTACCTGCACCGGCTGGGGTTTGTGCTGAAGCGCCCCAAGAAGCGGTTGCTCAAGGCAGACCCAGCGCGGCGGGAAGCCTTTGTGGCGGAGTATGCCGCCCTTACTGCTGCGGCCCGACGCAGTGGGACTAAGATATTTTTCGCTGACGAGGCGCATTTTCAGGCGGACGCAGATCTGCGGGGCAAGTGGGTGTTGAAGGGAGAGCCGGCCCTGGTGGACTCCACTAGCCCACGCCGAGGGGAGAAGGTCAGCTACTACTCGGCGGTGTGCCTGGAGACTGGGGAGGTGGAGGTGATGGAACTGGAAGGCAACAGCAACTCTGAGACGTCGGCCACCTTCCTCCGGCAACTACGAGCGCACCACCCCGAACCGCTGGCCGTGATCTGGGACAACTCACCAGCCCATCGGGGCGACGCCTTACGCACTTATCTGGCCACGCCCGGCTTGTACCTGCGCTTGGTGAACCTGCCCAGCTACAGTCCGGACTTCAACGCTGACGAACCCATCTGGGGCTGGGTGCGTCAGGAGGCGACCGCCAATGTGTGCCTGGGAACCCGTGCCGCCGTGCGGGAGCGAGTGGGCACCTTCTTCGCCGATCTACCCCACCGTAGGGACGAAGTCAAACGCCGCTGCCGAACTGCGCTACAGGCTCGCGCGGCAGAACTCCTCCGCTCCACCCAAACCGACGCTTCCGGCATGCCAAATGTAGATTTCACTCTGGCTTCGGTTTAGTCGCGGGCGTCCTACGAGGGCCGCGCCGGCGCCCGTAATGGCCAGCCATTTGCCATTTGCGGAGAAGTTCCTACAAGAATGGTTGCGGGTGGAGCTCGTCGACCCTACGGCGTGCGAATCTATCGCAGTGAGCATCAGTCTCGTCAAACAGGGTCCAATGCCGACCGTATGCCTCGGCGGCCAGCGCCGTCGTGCCGGTCCCTGCAAAGGGATCCAGCACCCGGCCTCGTCCTAATGCAATGCACCACTGCGCCAGTTTCAGAGGGAACTCCGGCGGGACGTCCGTCGAAGGGGGTAGAGGGAAGTGCCAGACGGAGCCACGTGACCGGAGGTTGCTGACGTTGATTTCAGGGACCGTCCAAAGTTCGCCGGACAGGACGTGAATGCTCGCATAATCATGCCGAATCGGGCACCTCCGCCTGGCCAAGGTGGGGTCACCAGGCGACCTGCGCACTGACCGCCAGCCCCAGGTCCAGATGATCACCTCGCGCAGTGGCAATCCCTCAAGGATGTCCATCCCCAGGTCGATCACACCATCGTCTGCGAACTGAGGGCGGCGAATGTACATCACGACGCCGAACGCACCGGCGATGCGCAGGCATTCCTCAATGATGCGTCGTTCCCGTCGGACGTGCTCGCCGGGACGGGCGTCCAAGTGCGGCGGCATGGTGAGGATCGTTTCGGCATAGCCCACAGGAACCTCTCCAAGCAGTTTCACAACGTCGCCGGTCTCATACTTGCCGTCAAACCTGCGCCCGGCGTCCGGAGGGATCTGAGGGTTCTCGGGAACGTTCTTGTACGTTTCCCTATTGCGGATCCTTCGGATGGTCACGGGATCGACGCCGTAGTCTCGGGCCAAGGACTTGTTGGGGAGATGGGATCGTCGGATGGCCTGGACCTGGTCATGGTCTAATTTCCTGTCGTTCCGCATAGTGGTCACTCAAACCAATATCAAGGTTGGCGAATCTATTGTCCCATAGGGAGGACAATGATCACAAGATGCAAAACCGGCGGTTTTCAGGCATCCCACGGCCTGGCTTCAGACAACCTTCATCCGGAGCCAGTCGCAGGCTCTGCTCAAGAACATCCGCCGCACCCTGTCGTCCAGGACAACTGAGCGCGAAACAGCGGCCGCGCAATGACATGGTGTCCTATAGGGGAGACATAAATCGCCGACAAAAACGGGCGCTCTACCACAATGTCCGGCATCAAGGGGCCAAGATTATGACACTATTAAGGGGCACCCAAGGGCCAAGGTGAACAAAATTGTGCCGAACATATATGCGCTTTCGCGATGGGAGTTCGGTTGACCCTCCATCCACCAGGCCGGCACATGGCAATGATTAGCCCCAATCCACCGTAAGAGATGAGAAAACACCCTCGGCTTCGGGGGTAATGGTCTGTGGACAGACCAAACCCGTCCGCCGGACTGCCTAACTGTCTTGCAGGTCTGCGCCAAGCAGACTCCCCACGTCTCCTGCTGCAAATCTCTGCACGCGGGTCTTGCCGTCACTGCCGCGGCCCGACAAAAATCCCCTTCGCCTCTCTGAGGCACTCAGGCTCCGTCCCAACCTGTCGGGATCAAGATCAAAGCCATGCCGGCTCTTCCCTCACCTTTCACACCTCGTCTGACCAGTACCACCGCATCCCATCGGTGGATTCGGGATTGGTGGTTTTGAAAATGGCGCGTGTGAGGGTTGACAGGATCCGCCGTCAAGGTTAACATCGGCCCCGAGTACTGCTATGGCACGGCAAGTGCCCTGCAGTTCAAGTGACATGAAGGCCCCAAACGGGCCACGGGAGATCAGTTGACGCGCTAGGAACCTCCGAGGACATCCAGCATCAGGTCCCTAAAATGCGGGCCGATCCGGGTTTCCCCGGGTCGGCCCGTTTTCGTTTAGCGCTTCAGCCGTTTGCCACAGGAACAGAACATACCAAAGGAGGCGTAACCAACGGAACGACCGATCAGGTGGTCTGTGGACACCAGGGCGAGTACCACCGCCCAACCATCGCCATCGGACTGAAAATCAATCGAGCGCCTGTCGGAGCACCACCACCGGCGACGGCTCGCAAGCACAATTTCCCGGAACGACCAAGGAGGTTCCTATGGATAAAACCACCACCGCAGAACAGTCTAAGAGAGACCACAACCAAAACGACCCGGCCGGCGAGACCGTCCGTGCCGGAGATTCCAGCTCGGCGAAGACTCCGCGCCCGCCTCTTCCGCCGGGTGATGATGGCGGGTCATCACCCCAGTACAGCGACGACGAATTCTGGTCCGATTTCCCAGACGATCCGGCGGCCCGGGCATGGTTCGAAAGCGTATTCTGGCCCGACGTTGTGCACTGTCCATGGTGCGAGTCGTGCCACGTCGACGCACTGGTTCCCGATGCACGCCTACCATTTCGCTGTCGCAAGTGCGAGCGGGATTTCTCGGTCATCTCCGACACCCTGATGGATGGCCTGAAGGTTCCTTTGCTGGAATGGGCTCAGGCGCTGTTCATATTCACCGGCGGCCCAATCCTCTGCTCGCACCAGGAGTTGGGTCGTAGGATCGGTTGGGACGAGAAGACCGCCCGGGAGGCAACCTACCGCCTGCTCCAGGCGATGGATGAACCCATCGTGCCCCTCCGCGAACCTGCAGAGCTTGATGCCGCCTGGCTGCGTTATCCCCCGGGTCATGACGGCGAGGTCCAGGTTATCGCCCTGGTCGGTCGCCGCAGTAAGCGCGTCGCCGGGATCAAGCGAATCTTCAGCGAGACGAAAGCGGAGATCGAACCCTTCGTGAATGAGCGCCTGGCTCCGGGAATGACCCTTTTTACCGACTCCCATCTCAGCGTCAGGGACATTCGCGATGTGGACCAGCCGAAGGGGTCATCGGTGAATCACAGAGCGGGCGAGTACACCAGGGGACCGGGCTGCATCAACCTGGACGAAGGACTGTGGCGCAGGATGAAGCGTTTGCTTCAGGTCGAGTTCGACTGGTTCAGCGACGGACGCCTCGTCCCGTGGCTGGCTGGCATACAGTGGCGAGAGAACCGGCTAAGCCTGTCGCACCAGGAACGGATGGTACAACTGGCCCAGGACATGAGATCGAAGCGGCCACCTTTTACCCCGGACCCCTTACCCGAGCGGCTCCGCCTGGAGCCGCCAAGCCCGCCCCGTTGCCAGAGTTGCCAAAACTCCGAGTGCCGAGCCGAGCGTGGCGAAACCATCTCGAAAGAGCGGCAGAGCAGGGCGCCAAGGCCTTCCGAAATACGAAGCACCTGGAACGCGGCGTAACCCTGGCACCGTATTGGAACACCGGGCAAGGGAGCCATGCATCGGTCCGAGAAGCCGCATACCCTCGCCCTGGCTTCAGACACAAAAGAGGGCTGCCGAGTACCACCAACGGCAGCCACCAAAACACGTCCCCCAGAACGACCAAGGAGATCAATGTGACTATGGACATTACAGCATCCCAATCAAAAAATCAACCGGGCAGCGCCGGCGGACGCCCTCCTCACGCCGACCCACCCGCCGTCATAGGCCCGATAACCGACCGGCAGTTTCGGGACGAAACACCGGACGAAGCGGCCGCCGAGCGGTGGTTCACCTACGCATTCTGGCAGAAAGACGGTCTCCCCCGATGTCCCAGGTGAGCCTGGAACAAGGAGGCCGCGCGTAGCGCGGCGACCGCCAATCTGCCATACCGGTGCAAGCGCTGTCGACGACAATTCTCGCTGAAGACCAAGACCGTGATGCACGGATCGCCGCTCCCGCTGCGAACGTGGAAGAGAGCCCTGTTCATCTGGACCGGTGGCAACCTGCCCAGTTCATCCGAGGAGTTGGCAAGACGCCTGGGCGTGAACGAGGGGACGGCGCAGGACATAACCTACCGTATCCTGAAGGCCGCCGAGGAAGATATCCCGCCCCTGTGGGAACCCGCCGAAATGGCCCATTTCAAACTGTCCGGCGATCCCAGGTTCAAACACGCTGCCAAGGCTGACGAGGGGCCTTCAGTCTTTGTGATCGCTCTAAAGGGCCGGCGGTCGGGCCGGACCATCATCGAGAGGATCCCCAAAATAGCAGGGAGGCGGGTCCAGGATTTCGCAATCCAGAACCTGGCGCCAGGACAGACGCTGTATCTGAGCGACAACAGCGTTCACCAAGGCATACGCAGCGTGAAACGGCGCATCCTACCGCGGCGGGAGGCCTCCTACCTTCTGCAGGACCTGCGGGAACGCATCTTTACTGCCAACTTCATGGTGCATAACGGGGTGGGGGAAAACCACGTCGGGCAATACCTGACCGGCTACCAGTGGTGGGAGAACCACCACCACCTGACCCACCGGGAACGGATGTGCCTGCTGGCCCGGGGAATGATGTGGAAAGAACCGCCACCGTCGCGGACGCAGCGGAAGCGGGATAAACGGAAAGCTGAGCCGCCGGTTGACGGACCGGCGGAACCCTAAACGACGCAGCTATCCTCAAGTTGGGCCGTCCCAATCGTAAATCCCGTGTACAACGTGGGCTTCCGTCCTTACAATCCGGCGTTCCCCAACCCGTGCGGGGTCCACGTTTACGACGTTATGCTGGGCACCGGCTGAGCCCCAACCGAGGCATCCCACAAAAGGAGCATTGTAGACCTTGTCCGACGGCGCCAACGGAAAGAGAAAGAGGTGGAGCGATCCAGCGGAGTACGCGGCGTCCGCAGTGGCGGTCATGGCCGGCGGCATCGGCATCGGAGCTGCCATCGTGGTCGCGGGGCGGGCTGCCGAAGCGGGACAACTGGGAGAGCGAGCCGGCGCCGTGGCCCTGCTCGCGGCGGTAGGGATGGGACTGACGGCCCTGGCGGTGGCGCTGATCCGAAAAACGCTGACGCGCTGACGACGGCACGATCCACCGCAACCAGGTTGAGATGCATCGGCTGGGGCCCTGCGGTAAAAGGAATTGCCCGGGAGTACGATCAGCCCGGCCCGGCAGATGATCCCGGGATCGCTGGTCGGAGCTGGAGGACGCGAAAGCCGGCGGCCGGCGACGAACGGATCCTATCGGTGGCTCACGCGTACCCGGTTTGGTGGCGTTTGATGGTGAAGAGGTTGTGAGGTGGGTCGGGTGTAGCGAGGTAGAATTCGTAACCCAGGTGCAGGATGCCCAACTTCCCACGGGAGCACACCTGGCGTCGGAAGGTTGGAGATGCCCGCATCCCCATCAATATCAGCAAGCAGCAGGCCAAAAGCAGGGCCACCAGCAACCGTTGCAGCCGGTCGGTGGTGGTTACGGTGCTCCGGTTCAGCGCGAAGCGTTGCTTACCATCCTTGAAGTACTGCTCCGGCTGCATCCGCTTCCGATACATGCGCACCGCCTGGCGAGGGTCAGCCAAGGATGTGGCCAGATACCAGGGCTCCCGATGTCCTCGAGCCCAGTAGAGCACCAGATTGATCACCACCGCGCCGTCGGATCGGTAAAGGGTGCGAGGCCAGAACAGGATACGGCCTTTACGCAGCCGATAGTCTCGTAACCGACCCCGATAGTCGGCGCCCTGGACCACCACATCGCCCCTGAGGCGAACCACGTAGTCCACGGGGTAGCCGGTGTGGCGGGGCATCCGTTGCAGAAAGTGGATGAGGCTGGCCCGTCCGAAACCGCGGTCAGCCAACAGCAGCGGTCGGATGGTGGAGGGCAAATGGCGTAACAACCGCCCGATGAAGAACTCCTCCACTCGGTTCTGGGAAGGATCCAACTCTGCCGGCGTGGACACCCAGCTGAGCAGGGGCAACCCCCGACCCCGAAAACAGACCGCAGCGAACAGACCGTTTCGCCCCTGACCCAGATCGGACCAGTCGATCATCATCGGAACCCGCCCCTGCAATCCGGCCGCCTGACAGATTGGTTCCAACAGCGCCGTCTGCACCGCCATGGTGTCAAAGCCGGTGTTGGACAGAAAGCGAAACAGTCGCTTCTTACGCTGATGATGCGAATAGGGTAATTGGGTCCGCCAGGCCCGCACCAACACCGATATAGCCAGGGCACGACGCTCCAGAATAGCCACCGTGAGCAGGGCCAGATTGGTCCGACGGGTGGCGCGAAATTGCGGCAATGCGTCGTTCAGAAAGGTGGCGATGCGGTGATACCATGACATGGGCGGCCTCCCCAGGGCAGGAATGTGGCGGGTAACCCATTCCCTACCCGGAGAGACCGACCTTTTTCAACCCCTCAACTCAAACTGGGTACGCGTGAGCTATCGGTGGAGGTTGCGGGATGGGCGAGGCTGTGTTGCAGTCGGCGGCGCCTCCCCGCAGGGTTCCGGAAGGCCCTGCGAGGTTCTTCTTTGGAGGTCATCTTCGCCATATGGGATTTAGTCAACCCGCGCAAATCCCAAGCTTGGACATACTGAAGCGAAGACATACCCCACGGCACCTTCGCGCATCGTGGCCCGGCGTTTTCGCTCGCTCGCTCCGGCTCTGGCGCCTGCCTCTCGGAACGCGGGGTCGACGGGTTCTCATGCCGCTGGCCGCGCTCTCCCGGACTTGCCCCGTTCGGAATACGGGGGTCGCTCGCAACGGATGGGCTCACCCGCATACTAGCGACCCCTGCCGTTTTCCCGTCACGCGCGCATTGCGCCGCTTTTTGAGAGTTTTGGACCCTGACACCCTTTCCGGGCGTTTTCGAGCCTCTACGGGCGTCTGGCGCGAATTTCACCGGGGCTCCCGCCGGCCCGCACTGCGCCGGCTACGCGCCCGGCCTCGACAATTTCTTCTTGTCGAGCCAATCCCGGAACGCCTCCTCGCCGATGTCGGATTCCGCAATGTCCAGCGTCACGCTGGCCCACTTCACGTCCCGGCGCAGGTCGTCGGTCAGGTGCACGGTGAGCTTTATCTTCCCTTCGACGCCGTCGTTCTTGGCGAAGACTCCCCGCTTGCCGCGCTTGCGCCGCAGCTCAAAGCCGAGCTCGCCCAGTTGCGCCCGCAGCGCGTCCTCGTCGACCTCCTCATCCTCGGCACTCAAATCGGCTCCGGCGGCGCGTCGCCCAGCTTGCGGGTGCGGCCTTCGGTCGCGTCGTCCTCGAGGAGCGCGTCCAGCCCCTTCTTTGCGTCAGGCATAGACCACCTCCTGCTTCGCCGGCGTCCAGATCCCCGTATCGTCCGTCGCGTTCAGTTCGAACCGCTCCACCAGCCAGTCCCAGTACTCCTGGATCTCCTCGGCGGCCGGGCTGCTGGGCGCGAACTCGCAGACGCCGAGGCCGTTGAGTCCGGCGTCCCAGTGGGTCACCCGCCTCACGATCGCCGCCGGCGCCACCTCGATGCCCATGCCGGCCAGCGTGGTCAGCATCGCCTCCCGCCGGCTGCGGATGGGCGGCAGGTTGTTGGGCACCAGGTACATCGGCCAGCCCTTCACGATGCCCTTGTGAACCAGCTGCGCCGTGATCATGATCTCGTAGGGCGCCGCCGTGATCGGGATCATCAGGGCGTCCATAGCGTCCAGGGCCCGCTCCATGGTGAACGTGTCCGTGCCCAGCAGCGGGGCCAGTCAGAGGAGCAACTGTGGGATGTTGTCAACCGTGGATGCTCAGTCGTGGATTCCACCGTTGGCCGCTTCGCGCCATGCTGTTGAGTATCGTGAGTAGCTTCCTCATGCACGCGGTCAACGCCACTTTGCTCGGCTTGCCCATGGTCAACAAGCGCTGGTAAAAATCGCGCAGCGTTGGATTGCAGCGGCTGGCCGATAAGGTCGCCATGTATAGAACTTGACGAAGACGACTTCGCCCTCCCCAAACCGTCCGTCTTCCTCGCAGTGCTCCGCTGTCCCGATTGAAAGGTGCCACACCAGCCAGTGCGGCGACTTCCTTACGGTTCAACTGGCCCAGCTCGGGCAGCTGGGCTATGAGGGTAGCGGAGAGGACTGGACCCACGCCGGGAACGCTGCAGAGCAACTCGGCTCGCGCACTCCATGCCGGCCGGGAACGCACGAGTTCAGCTATTTCCTTCTCCACTTCCTTGAGTTGCTCGTTGAGATGGGCGACGTGTTGGTCAATGTATTCGCGCACTCGGGTCGAGGCCCTTGTCCGTCGGTTCTTCTCGGTGGTCCGCATGGCTATCAACTGCTGTCGGCGAACGGTCAGACCGCGTAGCTCTCTCAACAGGGCATCAGGCAATTCCCGTACTGGCGGACGTACGGCAGCGCCGAATTCAGCCAAAGTCTGCGCATCCAGACGGTCCGTCTTGGCCAACCGGCCGGTAGCTCGGGCAAAGTCGCGCACCTGACGCGGATTGACGATGGCTATAGGTAGCCCCGCAGATGCCAGGGAGACCACCAGCCGGTCTTCCAGTCCGCCGGTGGCCTCTACGACGACCAACGACGGATCGTGCGAGCGCAACGCCAATGCCAAGTCGTCGGCACCGGATGGATCATTGCCCACCTGCCAGCTCCCCCGGCTGGGATGGACCCACACATCCAGAACGGACTGAGCTACGTCAACGCCGACGGTTGTTTCGTTGATTTGCATGGCTTATCCTCCGCCTAACCCTGATGCGGTCCAGCCTTGTGGATGCGGGGTTAGAACCCCGGGCAACTGTTCGGACTCAACCAGGGGCATAGCGCGGCGGCCACGCTCCTCTGCGGGTTGCGACGACCCAGGTGATGTCGGCCTGCCGCGCCGACAGCCACCATACAAGGTGAACCGGCAAAACTAATCGACGACAATTCGGCAAATCTAGTTGACGCGGGACAGCAGGTCGTGGCGTGCGTCGCGGGAATGGCTCGCCACTCTGCCGAGGACCCATTTGCTCCTGCCGGAGCCGCGCGGTAATCAGCGGAGGAGCGTCATCCAAATCGCCGCTGACGATTTACAGCTCCTGCCGCAGACGGCTGACCACCAGCTCGACGCTGTCCATGCAGGCATCCAGCGTTTCCGCGACGGAAACGTTCTGGCCGGCGCCAACCCGTGAATGCGGCAGGTGGTCGAAATAGGCGTCGACCGGGAACTTCAGGTGCCGGGCATCGGGCCATCCGGTGGTGTTGAGCAGCGCTTGGCCATAGCGCAACTCGCGGCCGACGGTCTCCGCCACACCACGGGATCCATGGTCCGGGTGAGCATGCTCGTCCACCGGCCGCGCCGTGCGCAACGAAGACCGTTCCAACTCTCCCGGCCACTCACCGGTCCACCTGACGTGCGCCCGCAGGCACGACTGGTGCTTGTCCTGGTTGCAGAGGTCGCGCAGCATGCCCAATCCCGCGCCGACCCGGTTGCCGTTGTTGAGAAGCTGAAGCTGCCGAAACCGGCGGGGCGGCTGCACGCTCGCGATGTACTCCCGGGCGGCGGGACCGACCCCACACAGCTGGACGTCCATTCGCCCGGGGTCTCGACGGCTACGGATGGGAAACTCGTTGTGCCGGCCCGGGCATGGAGTATCGCCGTGTAGGCCGGCACATTCGCCGTGGGCCGCGGCCAGCTGCCACACCAGCTGGTCCAGAGCCGAGCGCAGGTTGTGGGCGAATTCCCCCACCCGCACCGACCAGCGGACGGGAAGGGCGGCCGCACCGCCACGGTAGACCCACAACCGGCGCTCTCCCCACTGCTCGGGCATGATCAGCCGGGACCGCTCCCGGCAGAAATGCGCCGCCTCGTCCCTGAGAAGGCGCAGCTGGTCATGGGCGCGCTCGACCTTGGCGTCCACGGCCTCCAGATTGACCATAGTCCACTCCTGCGCAATTGCAACTTCAATGTCAGCGGTGACGCCCCTGCATTGGCCTGAGCCCGCCGGGGCGTCACCCAACGGCTACCGGTCCCGGTCGTCGCGCAAGGTGACGACGCCGTCGGCGCCGGCATTGACGTGGACGTTGACCACGTCCGCATGCTGGATAACCACCCGCTCGTCGTCCAGGCCCAGGGACGCCTGCTCCGGCGGCGTTGTCCCCCGCGCGGAGGAGCGGCTCAGCGTCGCCACCTCCTTCCGGATGAACCCGCCGTGCAGGTGGGTCTGCAGCTGCTCCTCATCGGGCAGGGCGGCCAGACGCTGGACCACCCCGTCCGCTCCGAAGAACACCCACGCGCCCCGTCCCTGGGCCGCCTCCATGATGCTGGCGTCCGGCGACATGTCGGCGAAGACCAGCACTGGGATCACGTAGGCGCCGATGCCCAGTCCCCTCTTGAGGGCCAGGCGTACCGATTTGGCGGCCTGCCAGGTCTCCTCGATGAGGTCGGACACCGGGCTCGCGTTGCCGTCGGCGTCACGGCGGTACCAGTCGTCGTCCTCGACGGCGTACTGGCCGGGCGGGAAGGCCACGGCGAACCGGCCGATCTCCTCGAGGAAGACGACGCAGTCGGGGGCGGGCGAGCCGGCGGCCACCCGGGGGTGCCAGAGGGCCTGGCCGGACCGGTCGCTGCCCTCCAGTTGCTCGCAGAACTGCTTCTGCGCCGGGGTCAGGGCGCGGTTGCTGTCAATCTTTTCAACTTTCATTTTCGTTTCACCTCTATTGGGTTGTGGTTGCTGATGCGCCGAGCGCACAGACAACAAAAAGGCCGACCCGGGGATGGTTCCCGGGTCGGCCCAGTGCGGTCCGCAACCGCGGCGCAGTCATGAGGTTTGAGGCAATGCGCCCCGGCGGCTGATGACCACCCGAAGGCGGGCGGACCGCGGGCGGCGGCAATGCCGCGGGGTCGCTGCGACATGATCACCTTTCTCCTCCTTGCAGTGTTGATGGGATTGCCTGAACCTCTCCGAGGGTCCCGCTCGACTGCGGGCAACCCTCGACGCTTCGGGATTTGCCCTCTTTGACGATCAGTTCCGACGTCTCGTACATCGTCTCGATCTCCACGGTGGCGCTGGAGGTCCAGGAGGGAGGTCCGGCTAAGCTCTGCAGGACCGCCGGGCCGGCGAACCTGACCTCATGCCCCCGCTCGGTTCCCCGGTGGGTACTGTGGCTGATGTGCAGAATGCCGGCGCCGGTGTGGCGGTTCTGCTGGACAACCAGTCGGTGGTTCGGGCAGTCGAGAAGCCTGCCGACGGCTCCACCGGCGACGAGGAAGCCACATCAACCCTGGCGTATCTCAGGTTGACATCCCGATGGACCCCGGCTAACGTTACTCCCGCCACAGTCGAGGCTCTGGCGCTCTGCGCCACCTCAAAAATGCGAGTTTTACCGTTCTGGTAGGCATTCATGCCTCCTAGCGGAACTCGCATTTGGAGCCGGCGACTGTGGCAAGAAGCCTATCCAGTGGCCGCTAGGGGGTTCCAGATGCGGTTTTCGAGACCGCTGCTCATGCCGCCGCATGTGCCGGTGGCCCTCCCCGTTCGCTGCGCGCGCCGTTCCCAGGGCTACTTCTGCCGGCGAACCGCGCGCGCTCCAATTCCGCGAACGCAGGGATCAGGCGTTGGCGACGAACGGACTTTCACGCGCCACATCCTGGCATACGCTCCCGTGATCGTTGCCCAGTTCTTTCAGCCGCGTTGGACAGAGGGCGGGCGATGCGCGCCGGCCGTGACCCTGATGCCCTACCTGTTCATTACCACCGCCAGGGCCAACAACCGATGGTTCGAGGCCGCGCGAACCGACCTCGCGAGCGGAGAAGAGGTCCGCCTCTGGTGGAAGGCGGGCTTCCCGTTCATGGGAGCGCGGTGGGTGGTCGTCGCCACGGAGCGGCTGTTGATCCCCAGACCGGCGACGGGCGGTCCGCACACCCGCTCGATACCCTTCTCCGAGATCTATCTGGCCGACACGTCCGAGCGGGCCTACGGCGGCGGGCTGCTGGTGGCAACCACCCTCTCCAGCCGCTACCTGGAATTGAACCTGACCAACGGCGACGGCGGTCCGCATCAAGGCGGACCGACTCAGGTGCTGCAATCAGCGGCTCAACGACGCGGTGGCCGAGTGGGCGCAGCGTCAGACGGGATAGCGCCGTTTACGGGTCAGACCAGGCAGTGTGACGAAACGACGCGATCCCGGTTCCATTCCGGAGAGGACACGGCGAAATGACAACCAACGAATCACCGCAGCTGCCCGAGCGCCCTCAATCCCATAGTGACCCTCCCTCCCGGGGGCCTTTCGGCATTCCCGCCAGGTGGCTGATCATCGGCGGCGGAGCGGGCGGCATTCGGTGTGAAACGCCACGGACATTGAGCCAGTGATCGCCAAGGACTATGTACCACCCTGGGCGCGTGGCGATTTAGCTAATATCAGTTTGTTGTTTCCCGGTCAATCACCTCCTTTCGCGCCCAGCAGGGTGCGGTGAGGGGACATCCGTTCCCGGTAGCTGGTGCCTTCGATCACGATCTGGTAGCTGGCGTTGGCCAGGCGGTCCAATGCGCTGTTCCCCAGGATGGGGTCGTCGAAGAGGCTGAGCCACTCGTCCACGGCGCGGTTGCTGGTGATGACGAAGCTGGAAGAGCGATGTCGGTTGAGGATGAGTTCGTAGAGGTCGGCGGACTGCTGTGGCGTGAGCCGGTGCAGGCCGAGATCGTCAAGGATGAGCAGATCGGGGGAGATGAAGGACCGGAAGGTACGGTCCAGGGAGTTGTCCACCCGGGCCTGGGCCATGGCCTTGAAGAAGCCGTCGGCGTGGATGAAGCGGACGGTGTGGCCGGCGCGGACGGCCGAGTAGCCCAGGGCCTGGGCGAGGAAGCTCTTGCCCACGCCGGCGGGTCCCACCAGGAGGACGTGCTCGTGCTTGTCGAGAAACTCCAGTGAGAAGACGGCGTCCAGGAGTCGGCGGTCCAGGGTGATTGACGCCGACCAGTCAAAGTCTTCCAGCCGACAGGTCTCCTCGAAACCGGCGCCACTGAGCCGGAGTTCGATGCGGCGTTGGGCGCGGCGGTTGACCTCGTCGCTGAAGATGATCTCCAGGAATGACGCGTAATCCAGCTGATCCCTTCGGGCCAGCGCGATGCGTTCGGGCAGCGTGGCGGCCATGGGTCCCAGCTGCAGACGCTTGAGCAGGGGGGTGAGTTCGGTGATGCGGGTCATGATTTTCCTCCGGTGGAGAGTGCGAAGACGGACCCGGGTCGGGCGAAGCGGCCTGGGGGCAAAGCCAGTGGCAATTGGGGCATGGCCTCCTGTTCCAAAGCCTGCACCAGGATGCGCTCCACCCGGTTCACGTCGATGAGGTCGACGGCCAGGGCACGCTGGCAGGCCGAATCAAGACGCTCAGCGGTGTAGCGGTCCCCAAGCCTGATCAGCTTGTGCCCCTGACGGATCTTCGACCAGGGATGCCGGTCATCGAAGAGCCGTTGGGCAAACTCGGCCACCGCCGGTCCCAGCAGCGCCGCGCTGCGCTTGATGCGGTCCGGAGCCTTCATGGTGTAGGCGGTGAGCTCGGCGGGATAATCGTCGACGTCGGTGGCGCGGCCGCCTTTGGGCTGACGCTGGTGGACCTTGACCAGCTTGCCTCGGTGGTAGATGCGCACCAGCTTGCTGTCCAGCCTGATTTCCACCTTCTGACCCGGCGGGCAGGACGATGACGGCACCGAGTAGAGCGCGTACTGACAGGACACGTGGTGATCGGGATGGACCTTGGCGGTGCGCCAGTGGGTGATCTCGTAGGGCTCGCCATCCCAGGGGAGCAGGGCATGACGCTCCTCATCCCGGAAGACCACCAGTGGTTGTCGTCGCGTCGTGCCGTGGACCCGCTGACCCGCCACCTCCAGGCACCAGCGCTGGGCTTCAGTGCGCAGGTGAGCCAGTCCGTTGAAATCGCCACCCTTGAAGAGGCGCTCCCTGACGTAGGGCACACTCCGCTCCACCTTGGGCTTGTCTTTCGGATGACGGACCCGCGCCGGATCGACGACGAAACCACGATGCTGGGAGTATTCCAGAAAGCTCCGGGTGAGGCGCGGATGCAACCGGTCCGCTCCGGCCACGGCGGCGGGGAAATTGTCGATGACCAGGTAGCGGGGCACGCCGTCGAAAAAGACCCACGCCGCTTCCAAGCCCGCGATCACATCCTCCAGCTTCTGGCTGTGCGTCGGCCACACGAAGCAATGCCGCGAGTACGGCAGCACGATGATCAGCGCCCAGACCACCTTGCGCTTGCCCGTGGTCGGATCCGTGATCATCCCCAACCGGCCGAAGTCCAACTCGGCCACTTCTCCCGGTTCCGTATCGGCCATCCGCACCGTGCGAGCGCTGCGCCGTCCCCAGTTGCGCTTCCGGATGAACCGGCGCAACGACGTGTACGACACCGTACAGCCCCGCGCCGCCAGCAACTCCTGAACGCGCGTGACCTTCAACCGGTCGCCGGTGAGCCACTGATAAATCTGGTCTGCCCATGGCTCCAGGTTGTCCTCAACCGGCGTCTCCACTCGCTTGGGACCGGCCCGGCTGATCCCAGCCAACCGGCTCAACTGCTCTTCGCTGGGAGCCGGCCCGTCCTGGGCTATCCCCTCACCTTTCGCCGCCGACAGGTACTTGCGCACCGTCGCCCGCGAAAGCCCTGTCCCTTCCGCTATCTGCCGTTGGCTGTTGTCCGCCTGCCAGCGGCGGATCACTTCCTGTATTTCCACTCGGAGCACCTCCTTGTACGCCATCGCTGCACCTCAAAATCGAAGTGCGGCAATGGTCGCCGCAGTGGCGCCCACCGGTGGTCATAGACCTTGGCGAACTGGCCTATAGTTCGTGGCGATTTCGCAAATTACTGGTACATAGTTCGTGGCGTTTTACATTCTGCTCATCGTCATCATGGCGCTGGCCGTAATCCTCTCCGGAGCCATCGGGGGCGGAAACCCGCAGCCCAGATCGGCGTTCGACCTGGTTCCCGATGACGTTCAGGTGCTGCGACGATCGAACGTGCGCGACATTCTGGACAATGGCTTTCTCGCTGACACGCTCTATCCAGGTGGCGTCCTCGGCGCAGAGCACCTGGGCATCGACGACGACAGGATGGACCGGCTGGTCACCGCGTCGTGGGAGAACGGCGCCGTTGACGTCATCCAGGGCGACTTCAACCTCGACCACATCAGGGATGAACTGGAGGACGCCGGCTCCGAGGAGGACCCCTACCGGGGGTACGAAGTGTGGGCCGATCAGAAGGGCGGGGGCATCGCCCTGCTGGACGGATACGTGGTCGCGGCCCGGTCGCTGGACTCCCTGGAGAGCGTTCTCAAGAACCTCCACAACGGTACCGGTTCGCTGGAACGGGCCGATGACGACAACGACATGAAGCGCATGCTCGACAAGCTCGACGAGGGTTTTCAGATCCATTCCGAGGTGGGAAACCGGTGCGCGGTGGACCGCTGCCTGGGTTACATCACCGCGCTGACCGAGGTCGACGGAGACGCCGAAGAGGTCACGGTCAAGACCGCGCTTCTCTTCCGCAACGAGCGTGCGGCAGACAACGCGGCCGATGACTACGACGAAGTGGCGGACTTCCTGGAGCGCCTGCAGGGCATCAACATTGAGGATACCGAGGCTGAGGGGAGTTTCGTCGTAGGGCAGGCTGTCGAGGACCTGAGTGACGACAACGGCGGCTCTTCAAACGCCGGCGACCGCTCCGAACCGGCCGCCTCCGCCCCGGCGTCCTCCCAGCGTGACCGCTGGATTGACGACTGCGACGCCCTGGACCTCTCTCTTGACCGGGAGCGGGGCATCAACGCTCTTGAAGCACGGGAGTTCATCGTGATCGGGGGAGAGGGACAGTGCGCGTGCGCGTACGACGACCTGCTCTCGAAGTACGATCCCTGGCAGCCTCCCCTACTCTCCGACGTCTACAACCAATCCTCCCGGGTCGGCATGGACATCGAAAGGTACTATTCGGATGCCGTAACACTGCGGGACGCGATCGGCACGCCTGGCCTGTCCATACCATACTCCGGCTATGTGGAGCATTTGCATTACGCCAGCAATCACTGCGCCAGTCGTTGACGGCGGTGGTAGAGCCGGCGATCCGGTCCAGGCGCGCCCGTCCGCTACGAGTGCAGGTTGCGGGCGAATTCGCCCACCCGCACGGACCACCGGACGGGAAGGACGGCCGCACCCCCACGGTAGACCCACACTCGGCGATCACCACACTGCTCGGGCATGATCAGCCGGGACCACTCACGGCAGAAATCCGCCGCCTATCCCCTGAGACGGCGCAACTGGCCGCGGGCGCGCTCTACCTTGGCGTCCACGGCCTCCAGATTGCTCATAGTCCACTCCAGTGCAACTCCAGGTCCCTGAACGCCCGGACACGGCTCATGCTAGTGCCCGGGCGTACTCGTGCCCTACCGGCCCTGCACGGTGAACGAGGGAGTATCGTCGGCGCCATGACCGTGGATAACGGTGATGTGGACGTTCATGGTCTCCACCCGCCCGATGTGCATCGCCCCGGCCCGTCCGTTGACGGGCCTGGGGCCTTCAGCCGGATCCGGATCCACCGCAGCGGGGCGGCTCAGCGCCGCCACCTCCCGCTTGGTGTACCGGCGGCCGAGGTGGGTCTGCAGCTCATCCTCCCTGGGGAGGTTCACCAGCCGCTCGGCCAGGTCGACCTGGCCGAAGAACAGCCGCACGCTGCGGCCGCCGGCCTCGTCCAGTATGGCCTCGTCCTCCTCCATGTCGGGGAACCAGGCCACCGGAATGACGTAGGTGTTGAGGTCCAGCTCACGCCTGAGCGCCGTGCGGACCGACTTGGCGGCCTGCCAGGCCTGCTCCAGCGGGTTGTCCACCGGCACCATGGCGCCGGTGGCCTCCTGAAGGAACCAGCGGCCGTTCTCCACCGCGTGGCGGCCTTCCAGGATGGTGATGGCGAAGCGTCCGATCCCCTCCAAGAGGAGGACGCAGCTGGGCGCGGGCTGGCCGGCGGCCAGCTGGGGGTGGAACACGGCCTGCCCGTCCCGTTCGCTGGCCTCGAACTGCCGGAGCGCCTCCAGCTCGGCCAGGGTCAGGGGCTGGTTGTTGTCGTCGTTGTTCTTCACGACTTTCATAGCTATTACCTCTCTTGAGATTTGGTGTTGATGAACGCGCCGGTCCCGCAAACATGAAAACGGGCCGACCCGGGAATTTCCCGGATCAGCTCGTCGCAGCAGGGTCCTGGCGCGCTGCCTTGGTTTCCGGGCAGGGGTCTGCCCGCGGGGGTGCGCGGATGCGACCGGACCGTCGTAGCGCCGACGGCTCCTGGAAGCCACATCACGCAACCTCCGCCGGGGGACCCCGGGCCAGGGCGTTGCCGTCAATTTCAGTGGGCATGGCGCTCTTCACCTCCTTGTGCGGGGTCGCGACGACGCGGACGTCGCCGCCGAAGTTGTCGTTGGCTATCAGCGCTGCAACGGGCGGCCTTCCGGTTTGTGCGACATCGGACCCGTCGCCCCCGCGCGTCTCACCCACACGTCCAGACGCTTCAGATATGGGATGACCCGCTCTGGCTCGGGGACCTGCTCCACATCCTCGGGCACCTCCGGCGGCCGGAACCGCTGGCGGCCCAAAGCTCTGCGGTCCATCCGGTCCCAGCGGGGCAGGCGCTCCCAGGCGTCTTTGAAACGTGGATGCACCTTGCCGGAAGCCGTCAGCACCAGCAGATGCCGCGCCCGGGAGAAGGCCACGTAGGCTTGGCGCGCGTGGTCGAAATCGGCGATACGGTCCGCCGGCTCGAAGGCGGGCCTTTGGCAGTAGGATGCGAGCTCCCTACCCACTGGGTCGGTGTCGGCGCGGTCGTAGCCCAGCGAGCCCACGATGACCACGTCCCACTCCCTCCCCTTGGCCTGGTGGATGGTGGTGACGGTCATGGCTCGGCCGCCATCCGCGGGCCGACGACCTCGGGAACCAGACGAAACGCGGTTCACAGGCACGCCCGCCCGCTCCAGCGCGTCCAGGTAGCCGGCCGCCCTACGGCCTTTCACCGAGCGCAGCAGCAGCGCCACCTGGTCGTAGCCGGTGATGACATCCCTGGACTTCAGGAAATTGAGCAGCTCGGCCAGCTGCCTCCCCTCGTTCCCGGCGCCCCGGCCCCTCACCCTGATCACCGCCGGGTAGTCCCCATGACTGACGGGATCATGAGGGGTGATGCCCTTAGGATGACGGAAGGGTCTGCCCAGTGGATCCGGATTGGACCAGTCGGCGGCGGTGGCCATCCACCCGGTGCAGAAATCCACTATGTCCGGATGGCTGCGGTGGTTGACGCCCAGTTCCACGGTGTGACAGTCGGCGAAGTGATCGGGGAACTCCAGCAGGTTCCGCACGCTGGCCCCGCGGAACCGGTAGATGCCCTGGTCGTCGTCACCCACCACGCAGATGTTGCCGTGGCTGCGGGACAACCGCAGCAGCAGCGTCTCTTGGACATAACTGATGTCCTGGTACTCGTCGCAGATCAGGTAGCGGATGCCGTCCGATATCAGGCCGAGGATACGGTCATCCTCCAGGAGCTCCGCCGCCCACCGCTGCAGGTGGCCGAAGTCCGCGCGGCCCCGGTCCCGGAGCAGCTCCCGGTACCGAACGTAGCACCAGCCCAGGGCGGCGTGGAATGGATCACGGCAAGTGGCCAGCTCATCGGCGTCGACCAGTTCGTCGCAGACCCGCTCGAAGTACTCGCGACCGTGTCGGATCACCAGGTGCCGTTCCCGCCAGCGCCAGCCCTCTCCCTCCAGGATGTCCAGGTCGGGGTCGAAGACGTCGTCGAAGTGTCGCATCAGGAGACGCCACTGCTGGTCCTCGTTCAGCACCGGGAGCCTGGGCCGGGGACCGGTATCGTGGGCGTGGGAGCGCAGGATGCGGAGGCACAGGCTGTGGATGGTGCCGATGCGCACCCTGTTGAGGTCTCCCCTACAGCCGGCGGCGGTGGCCAGCGTGATGAACCGCTGGCGGAGCTCGTGAGCGGCGGCGCGGGAGTAGGTGCAGAGCACCATCTCCTCGGGCCTGGCCCTGCCCTGCAGCAGGATGTTTACGCCCCGGAGCACCACCGCCAGGGTCTTGCCCGAGCCGGGACCGGCGATGCCCTGGGTGGGCCCGTCAAGATGGCCGACGAGTTCCCGCTGGCCCTGGTCCAGCCCCGGGTGCAGGCGCAGGATGGCGGGCGCCACGTCTGATTTGTCGTTCACGTGGGTTGTCTCCTTGGTTGATCTTGTGATTGGAGCCCTGGATGACGGCGGCCGCGCCGTCCCCGGGCAAAGAAAACGCCGGTGGCCCTGATGACCATCGGCGCTCCAGGTCTGATCTGTCGCTGGGCAATACTGCTCAAAGTTGGCCTCCGGACCCGATGCGGTTCCAAATCCGCAGATGCGTCCGCTCCGCTCTCACCTGGAGCACCTTGCGACCGCCAATCGTCAGGGACAGGACCGATGGGCGCCCTGGTCTGGCGCCGATTTCTCCCGCGGCTGCGTCCAGCCGGATCTGTCCGTCGGTCACGGCCAGCACCTCGGCGGCGATGCGTTCCATGGCGAGCCGGTCGGACGCGCGGCGGCTCCGGATGATCCGTTCGAGGTCATGGAGCAGGTTCTCCACGCCCCAGATGAGGTACACGCCCTGGCGTTTGGCCAGGCTCTCGATGGACTCGTCGGGCTCGGTCAGGTCGGGGAACAACAGCACCGGGATGACGTAGGGGTTGTAGGACGTGCACGCACACTCCTCGATGTCGTCGTGCAGGTCCAGGGCGGCCAGCTTGGCCTCGTCCAGTGGACATGACTTGACCGGCCGGGAACCCTCTCGGGTTCTCAGGCGCCACTCGCCGTCGATGAGCAGGTAGCGGCCGCCCTTCACCTGCAGGGCGAAGCGGCCCAGTCCCTCGACCCACACGGCGAAGTCGAGCTCGATGCGCTCGTATCCCCGGCGCCACTCGTAATAGACGAAGCCCCGTCGGTCGATGCCAACCAGGGCCTCGTAGACTCTGTGTTCCGCACGACGCTTCGGCTTCCCGCGGCGACCGGATGGAAATTGTCTCGGGTACATTCTCATGGGTGTGTTGCTCCTTTTGCGCTGCCTCTTCAGGGGCCGCTGCTTTCCTGATGCCAAACGGCGGTGAGAACCTTTAATCAGCGCCGCCTGTATTCAATATTGCGTGCTATCCTTGAATAAGGTTTCGTACCATGGCCCACCTGGAAGAACGCCTCTGGACTTCCGCCTTCACCGGCCTGACCCGTCGGGACCGGCGACCCTGCCGCTACTCGGTCTACCGGCCGGACCCCCTGGCGGGTCGCCACTTTGTTCTCGACGGCGATGTGGCCGCGGACGTGGCCGACGCCGAGGCCGACCTGATACGTCTCAACGCCGCGGCGGACGCCCTGGCCGACACCGAAGCTTTGGCCCGGCTGCTGCTGCGGGCCGAGTCGGTGGCCTCCTCGCGCATTGAAGGATTGGTGGTGGGCGGCAGACGACTGCTGCGAGCCGACGCGGCACGACAACTGGGCGAGGAAGTACGGGACGTCACCGCCGCCGAGATCCTGGCCAACATCGACGCCATGGTCTGGGGTGTGGAAACGGTGGCACCGGGTGGGCCGATCACCATGGAAATCCTGCTGGAGGCGCACCGTCGGCTGATGGCCGGCTCCCGCCTTCAGGAACACGGTGGACGCATCCGCGCCGTGCAGAACTGGATCGGCGGCAGTGGGCACAACCCCTGCTCCGCCGCCTTTGTGCCTCCGCCTCCGGAAGATGGCCCCGCCCTGCTGGACGACCTGCTGGCCTTCTGCAACAACGACGGGCTATCTCCTCTGGCCCAGGCCGCCATTGCCCATGCCCAGTTCGAGACCATCCATCCCTTCGTGGACGGCAACGGACGCGCCGGACGGGTGCTCGTCCACCTGGTGCTGCGCCGCCGAGGGATCGCGACCCATTTCCTGCCGCCGGTCTCCCTGGTCCTGGCGACGTGGGCGGATGACTACGTGACGGGGCTTACCGCCACCCGCTACGTCGGCGAGCCCGGTTCAGAGGCAGCCCACAACGGCATGAACCGCTGGGTTGCGCTCTTCGCCGCGGCCTCCCGTCGGGCGGTGTTGGACGCCTGGCAGTTCGAGGAACAGGTGCGCCAGCTGCAGGAAGTTTGGCGCCAGAGGGCAGGCAATCCGAGGCGGGACTCGGCAGTACAGCGACTCATCGCAGCGTTGCCGGCCGCGCCGGTGCTGACGGTGGCCACCGCTGCGGAACTCACCGGGCGATCCTTCCAGGCGGCCAACCAGGCCATGGACCGTCTGGTCGCCGCCGGCGTGCTGGTCCAGGTCAACGTGGGACGCCGCAACCGCGCCTTTGAGGCTCCCGAACTCATCAACGCCTTCACCGCGTTGGAACGACAGTTGGCCAGCCCGACAGGCGACACTCTGGTATCCCCGCCCATTCGCAACGCGCTGCAGAGATCCAACTGACCGGACGAGGGGAACGCGATGCTTGGCCTACGCCGTGCGATCACATCGCATGAGGTTGGTACCGTTGCAGTCGTAACCTGCAATCATCTTGGCCTCCACTGGACGCGAACCCCGCCGAAAGCGTGGGTTCTGGCGCGAAATCGCCAGGATCGCCGTGCGTCAGAAGCCCGGAGAGGCCTTGGAACTTTATCAGGGGACATCGGTACATTTTCTCCAGAAGCGGCAACAGCGGCCGTCTCCGCAAGCTCTGGGGTGTGCAACTGTTCGCTAGAATCTGTTGTTATCTGATGGTTCATGATGCTATCTGATGATTGGAGGGAGCGGTTGCCGCGCCTCAGATTGGTGACGCCACCTTGGCGACGGCAATCGTGCAACGCCGTTATAGTGGTATTCATGAAGAAGGCCCATCGCGTCGCCCTCAAGCCCACGCCCGAGCAGGAGACGCTGTTCGGTCAGCACGCCGGCTACGCCCGCTTCGCCTATAACTGGGCGGTGGCCGAGTTCAAGGCGGGCTTGGAGGTGGGCGAGTGGCTGGGCGAGCGCACGCTGCGGCCGCGTTGGAACAAGGTCAAGGGCATGATCGCGCCGTGGGGATCGGCGTTGTCCCAGAACGCGGCCAAGTACACCATCATCGACTTGGGGCAAGCTGCTGCAGGTTGGGGCGAGTACTGTCGCAAGGTGAAGGATGGCCAGCGTCCCGGTCGGCGGGTGGGTTTCCCGCGGTTCAAGCGGCGCAAGCACGAGCAGGGTTTTCGCGCCGACAACGGGCCTGACACGGTCCGGGTGGACGGCAAGGTCGTCATCCTACCCAAGATCGGCCGGGTAGCGATGGTCGAGCACCTGCGCTTTGCTGGCAGCATCCGCGAGGTGACCGTCAACCGCACGGCGGGGACTTGGTTCGCCGCGTTCTGCGTCGAGGACGGGCAGGAGCCGCCGCCAGTAAAGGATGGGCCGACCGTCGGTCTGGATATGGGCCTGGGTACGATGGCGACCTGCTCTGATGGAACCACGGTGGAGAACCCGAAGGCGCTGGTCGGTGAGTTGGAGAAACTGCGACGGGTGGACCAGGCCATAGCCCGTAGCCGGAATGTCCACGGCAAGAACAACCACTCGAACCGCCGGGAAGAGTTGTACGCCAAGCGGCGGAGGCTTCACGCCCGGATCGTCAATGTCAGGGATGACAATCATCACAAGGCGACGACGGCGATAGCCAAGTCGGCGGGGCGTGTGGTGGTGGAAACCCTGAACGTGGCGGGCATGATGAAGAACCGCCGTCTGGCTCGGGCCATCGCCGATGCTGGCATGGCTGGCTTTCTGACCAAGCTGGAGTACAAGTGCGGTTGGTACGGCGCCGAGTACGTGAAAGCGGACCGGTGGTTTGCATCGTCGAAGGTGTGCGCCCACTGCGGCTGGAAGAACGACGATCTGACGCTGTCTGACCGACAGTGGTATTGCGGCGGATGTGACACGTCGGTCGAGCGCGACTTCAACGCCGCACTGAATTTGGAACAATGGCCGGGTTTGAGCTTCCCGGTGCCAGGACGTGGAGACCGTGTAAGACCGGCTACGCCGGCAGTGGCCCGTGAAGCGTCAAACGGCTCTGATGTGTACTCCGCCGTGCGTGGAGTATCAGATCCTGAATAGCGGAACCTTGTCGGCCATCGTCCGGAAGTACCGGCGCGACTGCCCTTTTTCGCGGACCCGCCTGACCGACATCATCAGCGACGCGCGCCTGGAGCGAATGGCGAAGACCCTGACCTAAATTACTCCGAGTGTAAGGTTCGGGGCGAAACCTTACACTTCGAGCGGTGGCATGTAAGACTCCTGACCTTCTCGGGACCCGAGCTCCCCAACTTTCACGGGGGAGCCCTCCACTTTCGCCGGGGAGCTCCCCAACTGGAGGGCCGAGCTCTCCAGTTGCAAACAACGTGCAAGCAAATCCGGAGCATGAAACTGCTAATCGGCGTGCTCACGCCGTCCCGACGCTGCAAATGACGACCAAGTAAATCGCGTGTCCACATGAATGTCCGTCGAATCCGTGCTCACCGCCTTGACAGGCAGGTATTGTCCCGCGTCAACCATTGTTGCCGATTCCTATTGCCTCATGTGCGACAGCTACGTGAGCAGCATGAACGTGGGGAGCGGCATGGCCACGACGCGTGGGTCGTCCATAGGCGGTGTGTCCGTCTGGGTGATGAGCAATCCGAAAGGTGATCGGTTCACCGCCTGTTCCATGAAGGAGCGGATGCCGAAGGTGTCGCGAAACTGGTCAATGCGGCGCTGGTACTTGACCTCGATGGGGATTCGGCGGTCGCCCACGTTGAGGACGAAATCCACCTCTTGGTTGCTGCCCTGCTCCGGCTGGTAGGCGATGTCGAGGCCCGGTATCGATAGCGCCGTCGCGCCGAAAGCACTTTCTGCGATGTGTCCCGCGATAGTGGCGAGTTCGGGGCTGACCGCCAGTGCCTCGGTGTCCAGGGGAATGAGTTCCTGCAGCCAGCTGGCTCTCAGGCTGTGGTCGGCCAGGCAGATTTTGGCGTTGCCGCGGCTGCGCCTGAGGCGGGCTTCCAGCGGCCTCACCAGTCTGACGAGCATGGTGTCGGCCAGGAGTTGCAGGTACTCTCCGGCCCGTTGGGTGCTGATGTTGCGTCCCAGCACCAGGCGGGCTTCTTCGGCCAACCTTTGGTACGACGGCGTCTGTCCGGCGTACCGACACGCCAGCCTGAAGAGCGCGTCGAGCAGCGCCGCGTCGTGAGCCTCGCCGCCGGGTGTTGCGGTGATGTCGCGTTGCAGCACCCGTTGGATAACGGTCTCATTGAGTTGGTCGGCCAGCAGCGGCCAGTCAGTGCGGGTCAGGTTGTGTGCGACAGGGTAGCCGCCGCGCTCCGAGAAGTGACGGAAGGCTTCGTCTCGGCCTTCGGCGTGGTCCAGGCCGTGCTGGGCGAGATCCTGCCAGAACTCTTTCCGCAGTAGGTGGGCCAGGCCGTTATCGGGCAGGAACGGCGTGTCGCAATCGAATCCTCGGAACTTGGCGATTTCGCTGAGCGACAGGGCGGCGGCCTCGACGGTGTGTATTCTTCCAGCGAGGCTGTCCTGTCCCTGTTCGATCCGGAGGGCGGAGCTGCCGGTCAGCAGGACCTTGAGGGACGTGCTGTCCACCAGGAACTTGAGCTGGTTGCTCCAGCCGGGGATGTTCTGCACTTCATCCACGAACAAGTGGGCGGTCTGGCCCTGGTGGGCGAGGTTATTGAACGCGTCGGTGGCGACGTTGGCTTCCAGCCAGTCTGCAATGCGCAGAATGGGGTCGGTCAGCCCTTCGGTTGAAGCCAGCTCGTCGAACTGGACTCGCATGATGTTGTTGGGCGGCACGCCTTCGGCCAACAGGTCGGTGATGATCTGCAGCTGGATGGTAGTCTTGCCGACTTGGCGGGGTCCGCGTACTGCGATGATGGGGGCGATACCTGAGTTGAGTCGTCGTCGTACCCGTTGGACCAGGTGTCGGCGGGTGGCTGGCGTGGCCGGGGGCTGGATGCCGGACCACCAAGGGTTGAGCCGGTGCAGGTCGTCAATCAGGGCGGCCGGGAATTGGCTATGTTGGCGTGTGTTCAACTGGAGTCCTTCGCCTGATGGGTATTCCAAATGAGTAACAATGGTTACAGAGCCAGCCTGAGCTGTCCGTAACTCGTTGCCACTGGCTTGGTTCTCCCTTCATCCGGGGCAGTTTCACCGGCGATGGCATCACCGCCAGCCAGCGCTCCCCCGTCCAGGAGCATTACATCCTCGCCTACCGCGAGTAGCGCAAGTTTACCCAGATTGCGAGCTGCGTTCTCGTTGCGGTCGTGAATGACGCCGCAATTGGGACAGGACCACATGGGTTCCCGGCCCAGCGCTGCGTTCACCGCACCACGTCCCAGAATGTACGTCGTGTCCATTGCCACCCGCATCCCACGCTTCCCCTTCAGGTAGCCTCTCTCTCGAGCCAGCCGCAGGCTCTGCTCGAACACTTCCCGCACCTTGTCGTGCAGGATCAACTGCGCTCGGAACACCTGCAGCGTGCTCTTGGCAAAAGGTCGATCCTCGATCTCAATCCCCAACGCCACCTTCCACCGGATGTCGAAATCGGCCCGAGCCTTGTCGTGGGTCTGCAACAGCAGCGCCGTGGCCAAGAGACTGGGCGGCACGCTGACCCGGCATTGTCCAGGCAGTACAACTCGGCGAAGTCGGCGTCGAGAAACAACTGGCCCCGCAATGACGCCAGCAGCCCATAGAACGTGTCCTTGCCCACCAGGTACAGGTCAACTGGTCCGCCTCCCAAAGCCTCCTCTGGTCGGGTCGCTCACCCAGCATGGTCTTGCTTCGCTCCGCTATCTCAGCTGGCCCGGAGTATAACCTCCCACTCCATCAACCGGGGTTCCCGACCGAATCTCCAGTGGGTCGGCATAGTGCTATTCATGGATCTTCGGTGAGGCGTATGACAGAGGATTCGTCTGCCAGGAAGTCGATGTGGATCTCGTCTTCGCCGGTGTGGTGGGGCAGGCGTATCGCAATCCAGTAGCAGTACGGAGCCAAGTTCTCGAGGTGGATGGAGGCATTTTCGTGGTGGATGAGGGGATCGGAGGTGATGATGTCGTCGGACGGATCTACCCTCCAGACATCGAGCGGTGTTGTCGCAGGTTCGGTGAACATGGTGAAGACACGGAGGTTCTCGGAGGTGCGCACAGCAAGGGATAAGCTGAACCGGCTCAGGCGTGAGACGGTGATCTGGGCGCTGAGGGCAAGGATCTCGTCGACGCGTTGTGGGTCGTCTGGGAAGAGGCGGACTTCGATGGTATTCATGGTGCTCAGTCACCACTAAGGTTGTTGTCGGGACAATACGGCTCAGCGACATCGCGGAACAACTGGTCCGATTCCCGAAGTCCTCTCTGATCGGACCGCTCCCCCGACATCGCGCTGTTCACGGGAGCTGGTTGACTCGGTAAGAGGTCGACCGACCGCCGGGCTGGTTTCTCACCAAGATGCCGATTTCCATCAGCCGATCAATGTCCCGGACCGCCGTCTGTCGGGAACACCGGTTCAACCGCTGGTAGCGTGCGGCCGTGATGTTGCCCACCCAGCCGTCGATCAGTAGACCGATGAACTTGACCTGTCGGTCGTTGAGGCCGTCGGTTGCGGCGCGGGCCTGTAATTTGGCCCGGCTCTGGGCAGCGTCGGCCGCCCTCTCGCCGTGGTTCATGGCGCTCGTCAGGCAGTTGAAGAACCAGATCATCCACGCCGTGATGTCCATCGTGCTGGACTGGGTGTCCTCGAGAATCCGATAGTAGTCGCCGCGCTGGCGCATGATCTCGGCCGACATACTGTAAAAGCGCATCGGAGTGCGGTCGCATCTGGCCAATGCCAGGTCCGTGATGGCGCGGGCGATGCGGCCGTTGCCATCATCGTAGGGATGGATGGTCACGAACCACAGGTGAGCAACGGCGGGTTTGCGGAGGTCGGGCTCGTCATCCGGCTGGTTGAACCAGTCGAGAAACCGGTTCATTTCGCCGTTGAGCCGATGGGCCGGCGGAGCTTCAAAATGGACGACTGGAGTCCGGCCCATTGGGCCGCTGGAGACAACCTGCATGGGACCCACTCGGTCATCGCGCCACCGGCCGACCGAGATCCCTTCGGTGTCCGGCACAGGGAATAGCAGGCGGTGCCATTGGTGCAGGCGATCAGTTATCAGGGGAGTGGCGTAGTTGGTGGCCGCATCAGCCGTCACGGCTGCGATGCCCGGCTCATCATGTTCGCCCTGGATGGCGAGGCGGGACTCGACCATGATACGCCGCCGGATGGACGCTCCAATAGAGTTCGGGTCTGGATTTTCCCCCTCGATACGGCTGCTGGCCACCGCCGAGTCGGTGAGGTTTCGTACGGACGCCTCAGTGGCTGCCAGCCCTCCCAGTGCGAAGGCGTTGCCCACGACTTCCGCCTGCCGGCGGCTGGCTCGAACCAATGGCTGGGTGATGGCTTCCGGATCCCACCGGAAGTTTGGCCAGTCATCGAGTTCGTGGATGTAGGTCGGTCGACCGAGCCGAGGGTTACGGCGAGATCGGTCACCGGGGGCTTTTTCCGCCGTCATGACAATCTCCGCATAATCGTTCCATCATCTCGCTAATCATGCCACAATCATTCCAGCGTTGCATGTGAAGCCTAAAGCCGACCTTTGTGGGAAGTCACCCAGCTGGGCTCCTCTCAACTACTCGCGAGGATATTCGTCGAATCACGCCCTCCGTACTCTTTCCACAGCAATATATCTGCCGGTATGATTGCAGTGCGGCTGTACTTTTGGACACACGCACAGTTGTCAGTATGTACCGATGTACATTTGGAGCGAGGCCATGCCGATCATCGCCATCGTCAATCAGAAAGGGGGAACTGGCAAGACGACCCTTTCAACCAATTTGGCCTGGGCATTCGCGGAAACAGCTTCGGTCCTGCTGTTGGACGCCGACCCCCAGGGCAGCGCCCAGGACTGGGCTGACAGCCAACTGCAACCTCCTCTGATGAATCTCGAGGTGAAAGGCGCGGAGCCGAACCGGCTGATCCAGGAAGTGCGCAGTTCAGCATCCGACTACGGCTGGGTGATCATTGACGGGCCGCCCGGCATCTCCAGGACCAGCGCCGACGCCGTGCGGGCAGCTGACCTGGTCCTGATACCGGCCAAGGCCAGTCCCTTCGACGTATGGGCCGCCTCGGACATCGTGGAAGCGGTGAAGGCCCGGCAGAAAACCGCCAAGGGGAAGCCGGTAGCGGCCTTCGTGATCACCATGACCCGCCCCCGCACTCGCCTGGGCCGGCAGATCGACGCCGCCCTGGCCGAATACGGCCTGCCGGCGCTACAGGCCCGCACCACCGAGCGAGTCGCGTACCCCCAGGCGGTCATCGAGGGCAAGTCGGTGCTGGAAGGTCGGGACCAGACCGCGCGAAACGAAATACTGGCCATACGCGGCGAGCTGGAGAGGTTTTTCCATGACGATGCATAGCAGACCCAACCGGCGGCGGGAAGATCGTCGGGAAGCCTTCGTAAACCAGGCCGCGGCGGCGGACACGGCGCAGTTGCACTGCCTCATACCGGCGGACATGCACCGGCAGTTGCGCGTGATGGCAGCGCAAGAAGGCACCAACATGACCACGCTGGTGATAACGGCCCTTGAGGGGTTTCTCAGTGAACGGGGATAACGCATGGATGTACGTCGGTACGGATGTACATATGGTCATTGCTACCGCTGTACCGATGATCGGGCTGGCATCCGTGCCGACGCGCGTCGCTCCCGACGCTGCGACGCAGTCCAGACGTCCATAACGAGAAAATTTCGCTACTCCAGATCGGGGGGCACCGCGTCAGAGTCTGGCCAACGCTCCGACATATTCGTAATCGGACCAGCAGCTCAAATTTCCCGGGCATTTGCTGATTTCCAGGCAACGTCGTGGTCGGAATAGCGTCTTGGGAAGAACCGTTGCAAATTCATCAGAAACGCGCCAAATCCGACCCTTAGGCGAATTTTTTGCGGTCCACGGACTCAACAAATGCGAGGCGAAGGCACGTCTATTATCCGGTCCTCGGGTGCTCCGGGCGGACTGTGCCCGCGGACCCAGAGGACTTCCGCCATGAGGCGTTGCTTCGCTCGTCGCCGGATGGTCTTGGCGCCAGTGATGTCGCAGTGGCCCGGTCCACCGGATTCAGAGGTCTCGAAAACGTCCATGCCGGCTTCCCTGATGCTGGCAACTGGGACGACATAGAGGTTAGGCGATTTCGCTACTCAACAGAATGAGCTGAAGTAGTGAATGACCCAGCAGAGCACTTCAATCTACGGACACTTGGAGACCCGCTGAGGCATGCCGGCCTCCGGAGGGCCGAGCACTCGTAAACCCAGAGTTTCGTGACCATCCCAGCCTGCAGTCAACGAACCTCGTGCAACCAACGCGGTTGATATAGAATGGAACGCCAACGGAGAGGCCAGGATGACCACGATCAACACCAGCGACGACCTGCTCAGGCTGCTCGAAGAGGACGCGAACTTCTACCAAGCCGCCCGACGCCTCATCCTGACCAACGAGCTCCTGGAACTGCCCACCAGGTTCAACGCGTTCGTCGACCGGGTTGACCAATTCATCGCCAAGCAGGAGCAGTTCAACGAGGAACAGCGTCAGTTCAACGACCGTATCGAATCCTCCCTGAAGCGCATCGACAATTCCATCGGCGAGCTGAAGGGCAACACCGCCCGTTACGTGGTCGCCGCACACTTCGGCGAGATCCCCGAACTGCTCGGCCTTGAATTCCAGGACAGCCTCTCCCGCCAACAACTGCGCCAGCTGATCGGACCCGTAGGCCGCAACATCTCATCCGCCGGCGATTGGCAGAGTTTCATTCGGGCCGATTTGGTGCTGATCACCACCAACCCTGACGGCGAGACTCGCTACATCGCCGTGGAAGCCTCCTACACCGCAGACAAGCGCGATACAACGCGAGCCCGCCGCAACGCCGAGCTGCTGCACAGCTTGACTGGCCACACCTGCCACGCCGTCGTCGCCAGCGTACATAACGTCCAAGAGATCGAGGCCGAACTGCGCGGCCCCGACGTTTACTGGTACCAATTGGACCCAGCGGACTTCACCGTTGTGAAAATGGTTGACTTCAGTTACCAACTGCCGTCAGCCATTCCTGAGGACGCGGTCTGAGCCGCGCCGCCGCCCCAACAGTGCAGGCGACTCCGCCTTGGAATCTCACCAAGGAACACCGATCTGATCCCCGTTCAAGCCACCCCGCGGAGTTTCCCCCGCAGGGCAGCCTGAACCGGATTGGGTCCGCGTCGCCGCCTCCCCAGCCGGTGTTGCGCTGCAAGCGCCGGTCTCAGCTGGCCCAAGATCGCGCCCCAGTACGTCCACACGTGCTTCACTCGCTTCCTTGCAGGTACGGTGAAGGCGACCTGAACGCCATTGCCGACGGGACAGACCCGCCGGCGCGGAATGCGCTCGGAACAGCCGAGCAAACGCCGGGCCAGCACCAGAGCAGCCGCCTGGTGGACGCTGAGCCCGTAACGTTCCATGAATTTGGCCCGGCCGATCACCGAACTGAAGGCCGGGTTCACCAGATGCACTTCCACGCCCTGGCGGTGGCCGCGCGAGATGAAATACTCTTTGATCTTGCCGTAGCTGAAACTGGACAGCATCCGGCTGTACCGCCGGGACTCGCCCTCCAGGACCGCCTTCTTCTGCCGGAAGTCCAGCTTCTCCATGACGATGGGTTTGCCTGCGCAGCGGGCGTAGGCCACCACGCTGGCCACCGCGTCGCCGATGATGGCCTCGGCCTGATGCCGGGACTTGCCGTAGGTCACCATAGACACGCTGAAGGCATGGATGTAGTTCCCGCTGGCGTCAGTCTCGCACACCGCCAGATGGTCCGCGTTCAGATCCACGCCGATGGCGCCGCCACGTTTATCAGTCACCAACGGCACATACATCATCGCGGTAGTGGCGAATACCCGCCAGCCCTTGCCGTCCCGCTTGAACCGGTAGCTGACGGCCTGGCCCAACTCACTGGCTCTCGCCGCCTTCTCGCCATGCTCCCGCCGGTAACGGGCGTACTCGCCATTGCTCTCCAACGCCCCCAGCACCTGCTCGTGACCGTGGTTGAAGTGAACGCCCTCAATGGTCACATACTTACCATGTTCAGCAACCAGGAAGTCCGGCATCCGCAACCGCAACGTCAGCGTCCCGTCATCGGCAACCGTGGCTACGCACTACCGGCAGCCGCCGGTCTCATCCCGGCTACCCAACACGAAGAACTCATCGCCGCGAGCATCCCGCCAGTCCGCCAACCACTCCTGACGGCTTCCGTAGCCGTTGGCCACCAGATCGTACTGCTTGTGCCACAGCCGCTTCGACCCGAAGCACAGTCGCACTCGCCCCTGCTCAATATCGTCTTCCAACACCGCCAGCCTGGATTGCAGGTTCGCCAGCCGACGACGCTTCTGATGGACCTGCTGCCAACGCCCATGCTCGGCAGCGCCGGCAATCTGGCGCTGGGCCCGAGCAATCTGACGGCCCAGGTTATCCACCCGCAGCTTCTGCTGCTCCTTGACCGACGCAATCTTCCCCTCCAGCGACACCCGCACTCCGTTGAACATCCGCGCTGGTATCCCGTACCGCTTCAGGTACTCACTCTTCAGCGATGACGCGCTCCGGTCCGCCGCCACCGCGGCAAACAGCTTCCGCTCTACACGACCGTAGAGCGCGGCATAGGCCGACAACGCCGCGTCGCCTTCGGAACGGTCCATGCCGACGTAATCGAGGATCCGAGTGTGATAGGTCGCCGGCCGCGCTTGCCCCGACGACCCCGACTGTTCACACAACCCACTTTGTGCTTCTGGGTTTACCATGACTACATGGTACCAGCGCCACGATTTACGCGCTGCACAGCCCGGCAACGACGCCGCGGACTGACTATGAACAACCAAAAACCACCATCACCTACCAAACCTCCAACAGTTTCCAACCCCATATCATCAAATCGAAACCCCAGGCCGAGAGGTAGGCAACATGACCGCCAATCCCGAAACGCTTGAAAAAATCACCAGCGCCGTCAGGGCGGAGCTGCCCAAGTACCTGCCCGCGGAAGCCGCCATCTACGACGTGTTCGCGCAGAACCGCCCCGGACCCGACGACGAAGACTACGTTCACGTTCGCGTAGTCCTCGAAGACGAAAACTCCGAACTTGACCCGCGAGAGCTCAACCAGTTCAGCAGCGATATGCGCGACCTCTTAGAGCAGTCCGGCATTGACCACGATCCGAACATCACCTACGCAAACCGGAGCGAGCTCGGCTTGTGACTACCGTCGGTTTCGGATCTCTGGTGGTCAGCAGGGTGCTGCCGCTATTATCAGCGGACGGAGAAGAGCAGCCAGACTGCGAGGGTTCTGCGCTGGGCGGGTGATTCGCTCAGGAAAGTCGTGATGAGGATTTGTGCGTCGGTTAGGTCTTGCATCACCTCTGCCGATGTGTAGCTGCCGTTGGGATTGTAGTCAGCTTCCTCCCGCTTGGTCCTGAGCTCCTTGAGTAAATCTAGGAATGACCGGATTGGGATTGAGAATGTGGGCCAATCCTTTCGTTTCGTCTTTTCTTCGACGCGGCCATGCCCCAGCGCACGGTAGACCGCGACCCATTCGGACGGGAAGGGCGCATTCCCAGCGGGACCGCATAGTGTTTCGGCGTTGCTGTGTAAGAGAGCGTGGAATAGCGCGTAGTACGTGGTGCTGGTGGCGCGTCTGAGGTCACTCTGGTGTTGAGCGGAGCCCGGTGTGTGATTTGCCGCCGACGCAACCAAGCTGCCGCTCGTATCGAGGAACGCCTGATGCATCATCAAGTTACCTCTGGTAGGGGACCTTGGGTAGTGGTCTGTACTACCTGTTGGTATTCGTTGGTGTCGTTGAACGAGTAGACAATGGTTCCGACGGCACCGGCATCGTAGATGTCCTGTTGGTCGGCGGTTCGGAATGTGAGGAAAATGCCTGACGGCATAGGTTCTCGAAGGCAGGTGAACAGTACATTTATGTGGGTGTAGGGATCTCCATCGGTATCGGCCTTTCGCTCCGCCAAGACTTTGTCGACTGATATAGGGACGTCTACGTATTTTTCAAGCCGGTTTCGGACGGTTGCGGTGATGCGGCCTTTTTCTTCTTCGGTGAAATCTTCGGGGCGCTGCTGCGAAGATGTGGCAGCCCAGATTGGCGTGATTACATAGCCGCCAGCGAGTCGGTTCAGGCGGGAGACGAGGTCGACGATCTGGTCAACGTCGCCCTGCTCTGCTCGATGCCAGTCGGAGACATCGGTCTGAGTTGGCCGCAGTGCCAGCGCGGTGGCGAAAAGTTCTTCAAGGGCCGTATCTCCGGAATCTTTGGCAAAGATTGCGACATTGTCGGCAAGCATGGACGGGGTACTGTCGGGAAGGCCGCACCATTGCGATATGGTTCGGACCGCGTACTCGGATGCTCCCCAGAGTTCTTCCGATGCCCGCTGTGCGTCTGCCTGGTGGAGATGTTCCAATGCTCGGTTGATGAAGATTAGGGCGCCGTTTGTCAGCAGCTGATTGGTTGACATGACCTGCTCCCGCGAGATTCTGTTTGAACGGCGAAGCGTATTTGATTTCGAGGTTACGTTGTGTTGCCAGGTTTTGCAACAGATTCACTGTGATCACGACGACTTTCTCAACGGACCCCCGGATAGACAATTCATGGCGTTCACGTGTATCCACTTTGTGCACCCGTGCGGTTGGCCCTCTGAACATCAACCATCTCCCACAGCAGTTAGCAACCCGAGAGTGCACCCTGCCGCAAAATTTAGCAACCGACAAAATGGCCTGACCGGCTAGTCACCGTTCGCCCTAGATCAGAATTCCCAGTCGCGTTGCCGTCATCAACGCCTCGAACCTCGACTTCGCATTCAACTTCCGACGCAGGTTCGCCACATGCGACCGCAACGTGTGCTGCGTGACCGCCAACTCGACAGCCGACGGCACCAAGCCGCGAAACCGTCCTTTACACACACCACTTGGGCGACCTTTGCCACCGGCCAGTGGCACGGACTCTCGACCGGTCCCCGATCCGAGTAAAGCCTATGGCCGTAGCCGGACGCGGACTCCACCAGCTCGACCCGGTCCAAGTCTATCGCCGTAGCCGTCAGCGCAGCCAACGGATGCCGGCACGGACCGCGTTCTAAAATCCCAGTACGGTTTTGCCGCGGCAAGGGCCCGTAGGCGGTCTTGGCCTGATTCACGGCCTCTCCGTGGCTCTGACGCCGACGAATTTTGTCAGAACCAGCCGAATCAGCCGTTTCCAGCCCCTGTTCTAATTTCTTTACTCTTGGCAGCTAGTCCTTTGCTGGTGGCTTGTCAGTAGTCGGCGGTGGCACCGGCGGTGGTTCCATTGGAGTCTCGGCGCTTGGCGGCGCTACTGACCGATTGACCGGGAGGTCACGGGTCTCAATACCCGGCGTAGGTGGTGGCCCCATTGGCTGCTCAGCGCTTGGAGGAGCTTCCACACGGCCGACCGCCAGTTCAACGAGTTCGCTCGCATCCGGCATCGGTGTCTCTGCTGACTCCGGGGATGTTGGGCGTATTGAAGGTGCCCCGTCCCGGTCTGCTCTTCGGAATGGGTTTGCCATTTCTCCTCCTATGATGCTGGTTGCGTGTTATGGAAAACGACGGCAGTCCATCCCATGTCGTTCTTGCGCCTGGTTGGGATGAACAACCGTATCTGCACCGCCGTGCAGTATGTCGGCACGACGAATGTCACGCTGTCATGGCTGGTTTCATTAGGCTCGATCGCGATGTTCAAGCCCTCTTTGATTATCCTCTGCTGGAGATTCCACGGAAATTCGGAGTTTCCGCTCTCCGTCCTGGAATGGCCGCTGGCGTCCTGGAAGTACTCGCCCGTTTTCTGTTCGATCACTTCAGACGCGTAGGTGGCTATGCCGCGGCACTCCCACTCCAATCGCTCCGCTTTGGCGAGGTTCTGAGAACCATTGTACAGCTTCGCCGTGACTCCGATTTGGACGTGGTCCTGGCTGCGAGGCTTGCATTAAGTTGGCGATATGAGTAACAATGACTAACAGTGGTCAGTAGCAATTACATACGCTTGTCTCAATGGGCGACCCAGCACGGCATGCACCGCATGACGGCGTGGCGCCACTACAACGCTGGAACGCTTCCGCCGGAACTCCAGCCCAAGAAGATCGGCAATATCATCTACGTCCTGGCCAATCCGGGAGCGCCAACCGGACGGGCTGTGGGCTATGCCAGGGTCAGCAGCGCCGAGCAGAAGCCGCATTTGGAGAACCAGGCCAACCGCCTGTGGGCCTACGCGGGACAGCGCGGCATCCTGCTGGATCAGGTGGTTTCCGAGATCGCCAGCGGGCTGAACGACCGCCGGCCGAAGCTGCGGAAGCTGCTGGGCGATCCCACCGTGCATACGGTGATCGTGGAGCATCGTGAGCGATTGGCCCGGTTTGGGGTGGGCATGGTCGAGGCCATGCTGCAGGCTCGCGGTGGCTCGCTGATTGTGATTGACGATGCCGAGGTGCCCGACGACCTGGTGCGGGACATGACCGAGATATTGACCTGCTTCTGCGCCCGCCTTTACGGCAAGCGCTCAGCAGCCAATCGGGCACGTAGAGCCATTGAGGTGGTAAGTGGCTGAGCTGCAAGGCAAGAAGCGGAAGCAACCCAGTTCGTGTCCCGAGGGCTGGCAGCCGGCGGCCGTGGTCGTCCAGCTGGAGCTCACCTGCCGGCAGGAGCGCTACGCCCAGCGCTGCGTCGGCATCTCGCGCTTCGTCTACAACCGCATGGTGTCCAATGACCAGGCTGGCCAGGACGCCGGTCTCTGGCTCACGCCACATGAACTGGAGAAGGAGTTCAACGCCGCCAAGCACGCCAATCCGGCGCTGAACTTCGTAACCGAGGTGAGCAAGTTCGTGGCCCAGGGGGCGTGTCGCAACTACCGCAACGCCCGGTCCCGCTGGCTGAGCAAAGAGCTCAAGGCGCGCTGTCCGGTCTTCCATCGGAAGAGGCGCACCGGCACCGGATCATTCCTGGCCGCGTCGGGGGTGAAGCTGATCCGCTACGACGGCCACCGGCGGATCCGGCTGCCCTACATCGGTAGCGTGAAGATGACCCGGGCGTTGCCGGAAGGAACGCCCTACGAGGTCACCATCAGGAAGCGCAACGGCTGTTGGTATGCCAGCGTCGCCTACTGGAAACCGCCCGTCGAGGCCCCCTGCCGAGAAACCCAATCGGTGGGCGGCGTCGACGTGGGCATCAACCCTCTGGCGGTGGACAGCGACGGCGTGCATTACGAGAACCCGCAGGCGCTGGAGAGCGCCCTGGGGAGACTGCGCCGGTGGCAGCAGGCCCAGGCGCGCCGTACGGCGGGCAGCCGCGGCTGGTGGGAAGCACAACGGCGCATCGACGCCACCCAGCGCCGCATTATCGGGCTCAGGAACAACGCCCACCATCACGTCAGTCGCACGCTGGTGCGCAAGTACCACACCCTGGGTATTGAGAGCCTGAACGTTGCCGGCATGATCAGGGCCGGTCTGCAATCCAAGGCCCTCTCCGATGCCGGAATGTCCAGCCTGCTGGACCAGATCCGCTACAAGGCGGACTGGTACGGCACCGGGATCATCGAGGCTGACCAGTGGTATCCCAGCAGCAAGACCTGCTCGGCGTGCGGCGTGGTGAACGCAGCGCTGGGCCGGGAACCGATGTGGTCCTGTCCCAGTTGCGGCGTCATTCACGACCGCAACGAGAATGCAGCTCGCAATCTGGGTAAACTTGCGCTACTCGCGGTAGGCGAGGATGTGATGCTCCTGGACGGGGGAGCGCTGGCCGGCGATGATGCCATCGCCGGTGAAACTGCCCCGGATGAAGGGAGAACCAAGGCGAGAACAGCGGTCAACACCCAGCTCAGGCTGGCTCTGTAACCATTGTTACTCATTTGGATTACCCTAGTCGATTCTCTCGTGGCGGGCGGAGTGCCATCACGAAGCTGGATTCAGAAGTGCGCTCTTTGGAACTACCCGGTTGCGCGCCGTCGTCAGCGGCATGGCTTGGACGGGGCTGATCTGCCGGCGGACACACCTTGCTCCGCCGCACTGCGGACGCCGAGACAATCGCGGTCTCGACAGCGGTGCGTCAACGCGCATCTCTGATTGCTAATTCCGTCGCTAAATGACGCTCTCCGTCACAGATTGGAGTAGCGGAATCGCCTCTGAGAAACTCCGCAGATGCCGCAGATCGACGCGCTTGAACCGGGCTGGCGACCGACCGGTCAACCGCTATGCGGCGGGCGCACGATGCTCGGCAACCGCTATCAGCACCATCCCAAGCCAGGCGGTCTCGCGGGGTGATTGCGGTCAGCGCCAGTGAACTGATGTACAGCTGTCGGCCTGTGCAAACCTACAGAGCGAAAGACAATAGACAGGTTTCAAGCACGGTCCAGCGGGGGAATGTCTATTCGGTGTCCGCGGTGTCGGGTGGCGTCGGCTCCTCCTCACCGCCGGGAAGCACCAGGTACGTCTCGGCGAGGTCCTGGTGGAACAGCTCCAGCAGCCGCTTGGAGTGGTAGACCGCGTGGTAGCCGGGCGTTGCCGGTGTTTTCGTGTACACCCATAATTGATCCGGCCCACTTGCCTGCACCCTTTTCACCATGGGCCGCCCATCCGAGTGGACTGGTTCTACGTTCACCAGGTAGCCGGGGCCGCGGACCATCTTCACCGGCACATTGGCCAGGGTGAGGATGCGGATCTCGTTCAGCCACTCCACCGTCCTGGTTAGGATCTCCTCCCAGCGGCGGAGTTCATACTCCGTGGCGTCGGGAAACCGGATCGCCTCCGGCAGGGGAGGCATCAGGCCCTCGGCCGGAGGCAGCGGATACTCGGCCAGCGGCACCTCTCCGCTGAGCAGTGCGCCAGCGATGTGCAAAGGCGCTGGCACAGGAACGCTCTCCACGTCCTTGCCGCTGCGCCGGGCGTATTCCTCGTCGCTGATGCGCCAACCGCCCCAGTGGCCGCGGCGGTTGGGCTGGTGGGCCGGTTCCACCTTTCCCGCCAGATACAGCTTATAGAGCAGGCCGATCACGGCGATGCGGCCGTAGCCCTGGCCGTTGGGGGAGGGCATACCATCGTTATCCCAGCCGATGCGCTCGGCCAGCCGGAGGGTGGCGAGGTAGCCCTGGTCCCGGTGTTCCTCCAGGGCCAGCAGGATAGCCTCCTCAAGACGGGCGGTGGCCCGACGGCCTACAGTCAGCGGATTGGGCATCTTGCTTTCAGCGGCCTTACGCCGGGCGCATCAACGCCGACAAAGCGGCGGGCAATCCCAGAAACGGATTGGACCGGCTCTCCAGGAAGACCGTATGGTGAAGCAAGCGGCGAAATCGCCACTCGGTCTTTCCCGGCGGCGGTAGGGGGCCGGAGGATTTTGCGGAGCCGTCTGGGTGGTGTAGCGGCTGGTCACCGGTTTCCTCTCCTGGGAGTTTGTAGCTGCGCCATTGTGGGCAACCGGTTGGGCCGGTGTCAACGAATCGGCTGCAGCCACGCCAAAGGCTCAGTAGCGAAATCGCCGCGGTGAAGCAACAACGCCCGTGGATGTATAGATGTACATCTGAACTCATATATTCTTGTACAGCCATGCGCGTTCAGTGGATTTTTGAGTTATGGAGCGGCGAAACCTTGCACTGGGATCGTGGAGCGGGCGGCGGGGCTCGAACCCGCGACCTTCTCCTTGGCAAGGAGATGCTCTACCACTGAGCCACGCCCGCCGGATCCTTTCACTACGCCAACAACGGTGACAGCTTGTCTATGAGCGTTTCCACCTTGTCCAACGCTTCGGCGATGTCGGCGGCAGCGTATTCGTCCTCGTAGAAGTTGCCGTGGAGCGCATCGGCGACCATGTAGAACGTGAAGACGTCGCCATCGCCGAGCTCCGCCCTGAGTCGGCTGGCCACGCGGGACAGGTGGCGGTGTTTCCCGTGGTCCCAACCCCGCTGCTCCGCAACGGCCTTCAATATCTGCGCGGCCGCACCCCAGCCCTTCTCAGAGGCCTGCGGCAGGTCCCCGTCGGACAGCTCTTGCCTAGCCTGCGCCAGGAACCGTTCGCTGGCTTGCCGATAAGTCTGGGTGTCCATGTCTCCTCTCCGTAGGATTGAGTGCGAATACGTAACGAGCGCCGTGCGCCAGCGTCAATCACGCCGGCGGCAGAGGAATGGGATGCCGAGCGGTCAGCTCCACAGCTTTCCCAGGTACTCCGGCAACGTGAAACCTTTGGGACCAGGAGTCAGCGGCCAGCGCTGCCGCGTCGTCGATGTAGGCGGCCGTTTCCCGAATGCGCCGCTCCACCTCATCAACGGGTTCGCAAATGCCGTCGTAGAAACAAGCGCCATGAAGTTCCGCCTGTTTGGAGTAATAGCGACGGCGCAAAGGGCGGATGGCTTGATCCGCAGTAGCCAAACCCGACAATCGCCGTGAAGTTTCAGACGACCGCTCTGGTTCCGTCCCGGTGCGTGCCAGTACCAACGCGTCGGTGGCCCGCTTAGTAGCGCACCAGGCCTTCTCCGCCGCATCGCGAATGTCGCCGGCGGCCAAACGTTCCAGGGCTTGGGAGTGGACCTCGCGGGCGTCGGTCAGGAGCGCGGTCACACGGGCGGTGGCGTCGGACGTCGTAGTCACGATGGACCTCCGGTGCTACTGCTAACTATTGCGCCTTCAGAATAAACCAACCGCATCGGCTTGTCTCCGGTTATCATCCAGAGGATGGAGCATTTCCCATGGCCACCTCCAGGGAACTTGAGATCGCACGGAACACCGTGTGCAAGTGCGCCTACGCCGAGAAGCCGCCTACATGTCAATTTTCAGCGCCAAAGAACGCGCCGAGCTGATGGCGCTGCGCAGATCCACCACAGCTCAGGAAGACCGGATGATTGCAGTGTTCTCATTATGATGAGTAAAATTGCTCATCATGATGAGCAATACGCACATTTCATACCGACGGCCTTACGCAGAGACTTTGGCGAAGCGCCTGGCGGAACCGCGCCGGTTCATTCAGATATTGGCCGGACCGCGCCAAGTGGGAAAGACGACCCTGGTACTTGAAGAGATCAACCAGTGCACCGCTCGGTCACACTACGCGACCGCCGACGAGCCAATGCTGCGAGACGCCCAGTGGTTGGAGCAGCAATGGAACATCGGACGGGTCATGGCCAGAGAGTCCGGCGAGCATGGCGCAGTTCTGGTGATAGACGAGATACAGAAGATCGACGATTGGTCTGAAGCCGTGAAGCGGCTCTGGGATGCAGATACTCGTGCCGGCAGTTCATTGAAGGTCGTACTTCTGGGGTCGTCGCCGCTGTTGGTGCGGCGAGGCCTGACCGAAAGCTTGGCCGGTCGGTTTGAGATGATCCGATTGCCTCACTGGAGCTTCGCTGAGATGCGTGATGCTTTCGGGTGGTCTCTCGACGATTATGTGCTCTACGGCGGATACCCGGGTGCGGCGGCGCTGATCTCAGACCATGACCGATGGGCCAGTTACATCAGGGATGCCATCATCGAGCCCACCATCGCGCGAGATATATTACTGCGCACTGACGTGAGACGGCCCGCTCTGATGCGCCGTCTCTTTGAACTGGCCTGCGAGTACTCCGGTCAGATACTGTCCTACAACAAAATGCTCGGCCAGCTGCAGGATTCAGGCAACACGGTGACCTTGGCGCACTATCTCGACCTGTTGGGTAGCGCTGGGATGGTTTGCGGCTTGCAGAAGCACGGCAGCGCCTTGAGCCGGCGGAGTTCCAGCCCAAAGCTGCAGCCGCTCAATACCGCTCTGCTGACCGCCGTCTCGGGCCGAAACCCTGAACATACGCGGCTCAGTCTCGACCGCTGGGGGCGTCTGGTCGAGTCAGCAGTGGGAGCGCATCTGGCCAATTGGGCCTTCGTTCACGGCCACGAGATCAGTTATTGGCGTGGCCGCAATCGTGAGGTTGATTTTGTTGTCCAAGCCGGGCCCCTGCTGGCCGCAATCGAGGTGAAGAGCGGGCGGGCCACCGGCACTCTACCCGGCATGGCGGCCTTTGACAGACAGTTTCAGCCTGATGTGAAACTGCTGGTGGGCGCTGACGGGATACCCGTGGATGAGTTTCTGGCCGGTCCGGTGGACCGATGGTTGACCGCCGCATAATCGCGCTTCTCAGCCATCAGCGAACTGTTTCCGGCCGCACCCCATAATCTGGAGAACATCGGTGCATCGGGACAGCTGTACTGTTGTACATAACGACACGGAATCTGCCGGAATGGTGCTGGAAGAGATTCTCCGCTACCTCCTTTCCTGAACCAAATCTTCCAACTGGTTGATCCAATCACCGAAGTGGCGGCATCTGGTCTGCAGGCTCGCCAATCCTATCTTCTCCGCCACGATCGGCCCCGCCGACGACTTCATCCCCTCGTATTCCGGTATCTCTGCGATTATGCGCTTGGACGGCGCGGTGTCCGGACCATCGTTGATCAGTTCCGGATTGCCAATCTGGCCCGCCATGGCAACCAGGTTTCGTATGCCCTCCGGGCCATTGTCAATTTTCACCAACTTTGATCATCTAAATCGCGAAATGTTCACGGTCTTTGACCGGGATTTTCATGGTCTTTGACCACCTTGGGAGCCAGATCGGCGACCATTGCCGCACTTCGATGTTGAGGTGCAGCGATGGCCTACCGGGAGGTTTCCAGGATGGAGATAAAAGAGATAATCCGCCGCTGGCAGGCGGGGGATGTCCCAGGGCGGATTGCCTTTGGGACCGGGCTGTCCCGCAACACGGTACGGAAGTACTTGGCGGCGGCGCAGGCTGAGGGCATCGCCCAGGAAGGACCGCCGCCCAGCGAGGAGCAGTTGGTCCGGCTGGCGACGATCAGTCTGTCGGGACCGCGGCAGGCAGCCACGCCACGGCAGGACCAGTTGGAGCCGTGGTCTGACCAGATCTACCAGTGGATCACCAAAGACCGGCTGCAGATGACCCGCATCCACGAGCTGCTGGGCATGCGGGGATGCCAGGTATCGTACCCGTCGCTGCGCCGTTTCATCATCAACCGCAACTGGCGGCGTCGCAGCAAGACCACGGTGCGGATGGCGGACACGCCACCAGGAGAAGTGGCCGAGGCCGACTTCGGCCGGCTGGGCATGATCACCGACCCAGCCACCGGCAAGCGCAAGGCGGTGTGGGCCATGGTCATCGTGATGTGCCACTCCCGCCACTGCTTCGTCTGGCCCATGATGCAGCAGAAGCTTCCGGACGTCATCGCCGGACTGGAAGCGGCGTGGGCGTTTTTCGGCGGGATGCCCAAGTACCTGGTCATCGACAATTTCCCCGCTGCCGTGGTGGGCACGGATCCGCTCAATCCCATTCTCACCAGGGGCTTCCTGGAGTACGCCCAGCACCGGGGCTTCATCCCCGACCCGGCCCGCAAGGGTCATCCCCAGGACAAGCCCAAGGTGGAACGCAAGGTGCCCTACGCCAGGGAACGCTTCTTCAAGGGCACCGATTTCAACGATTTCACCCACGTGCGCGCCGCCGCGCCCAGATGGTGCCTGGAGGTGGCCGGCATGCGCATCCACGGCACCACGCACAAGAAACCGCTGGTGGTCTTCCAGGATGAGGAGCGACACACCCTGATCCCCTGGGACGCCGTACCCTACGAGATCGCCAACTGGCGCACCAACACCGTCCATCAGGACCATCACATCAAGTGCCTGGATGCACTCTACTCGGTGCCCTCCCACCTCTGCCGGCCCGGCCTGAAGGTGGAGGTCAGGGTGGACAGCAAGCTGGTGCGCATCTACCACCGCGGCCAGCTCATCAAGACCCACGAGCGCCAGCCCAAAGGCGGCCGCTCCACCGACGTCGCCGACTATCCCCCCAAGGTCGCCCCCTACACCACCAGGGCTCCGGACGGGCTCAAGCGCGAGGCTGCCAACCTGGGACCGGCGGTGGGCGAATTCGCCGAGCGCCTCTTCGCAGGCGACCACCCCTGGTCCAAGATCAGGCAGGGACATAAGCTGCTGCGCCTGGGCGACCGTTACACCGCCCAGCGCCTGGACGCCGCCTGTCGGCGGGCCCTGGACGTCGACCTCATCGACGTCTATCGCGTGGAGAACATCCTGGTCCAGGCTTTGGAAGAGGAAACCACGCCCCAACTGCCGCTGCCCCTGCCCACCGGCCGCTTCGCTCGGCCCGGATCCGTCTTCGCCCAAAGCGATCCGTACCGCCGGAAGTCGGCCTGAGGAGATTATACCCATGACCCGCGTAACCGAACTCACCCCTCTGCTCAAGAACCTCAAGCTGGGCGCCATGGCCGCCACTCTACCCGAACGCATCGCCTTGGCCCGTCGTGAACAGCTGGACTACGCCTCCTTCCTGGAGATCATTCTCAGCGACGAGGTCAGCCGCCGCGCCCAACGCCGCATCGAAGTGCGGCTCAATAGCGCCGGTTTCGAGGAGACCTGCCGGCTGGAGGACTTCGACTGGTCGGCGTCAATTACTCTGGATCGCCGACTGCTGGACGCCGTCTTCTCCCTGGAGTTTCTGGACAAGCACGAGCACGTGCTGCTGGTGGGACCTGCTGGTGTCGGCAAGAGCTTCCTGGCCCAGGCCCTGGGCTACTCGGCAGTCCGCGCCGGACACACCGTCCGCTTCAGCCACGCTGACGGCTTTTTCAGGGCCATGGCGCAGGCTCGGGTCGACAACTCCGTCGACCGCGCCTTCCGATCCTTCCTCACCCCCGACCTGCTCATCCTCGATGACCTGGGGCTCCACCGCCTTACCGCCCAGCAGTCCGCCGATCTTTACGAACTCATCCTCAACCGACACCGGTCCTCCAGCTTCGTCATCACCAGCAACCGAGCCGTCGAAGAATGGCTCAGCCTCTTCGACGATCCCATTCTGGGCAACAGCGCCCTGGACCGGCTGGCCAACGCCAGCTACCAGATCGTCATCGAGGGCACCAGCTACCGGGAACGGCTGTCCCCACACCGCGCCCTGCTCAGCAACGAAGGGGGTGATTGACCGGCCAACTACAACCTGATATTAGCTAAATCACCGCGCTCCCAAGGTGGTCAATGACCGTGAAAATCTCGGTCAATGACGATGAAAATTCACAGCGGCGGCACGGCACAGACCGCGCCTTCAGGAATGGCTGACGATAGTTTGTAACTAAAATCAACCATTTTTACAACGGCTTGAGCACCCGATTGACGAAGGTTTCCTCGGTTTGCCCCTCGACGATGAAATGCAGCCGGATCCCCGTCACGGTCGCCCGCCGATTACGTTCTTCTCCCACAGCTCGGAGAGCGAGTAATCCTCGAGCCAAACGTCCAGAGCCTCAGAGGACAGCCGTCGGAAGACCGAACCGCGTCCCTCCCTTTCGACCACCACCACATCCTCGGGATCGAAGCAGTCGACCAGGGCCATGGACTGAGTTGCCAGGATGATCTGGATGCGCGTTGCGGCAGCGTTGATCAGGCCGCCGATGATGTTGATCGCGTAGGGATGCAGGCCCAGTTCCGGTTCGTCCAATATCATGACGTCCGGCTGATCCCCCTCCGGCTGCAGGAGCAAGGCCACCAGCGCCAACACCCTCAGTATGCCGTCGGAAGCCTGGGACACGCTGAATACCTCGTCACTGTTGCGCTCTCGCCACTGTAGTAGCAGGCTGTTACCGTCAGGCTCCAGCGCGAAGTCCGAGAAGAACGGCAGGATCAGACGGATCGTGTCCACAATGCGCTGGTAGCAACCCCTATCGGTCTCCCTCAGCCTGTAGAGCACTGGCGCCAGGTTGGCGCCATCCTCTTTCAGGAACCGATCATCGTCCACGTTCCATTTGCTTCGGATGCGCGCGGTATCCGAGGTATTGTGAAACTGGTACACCACTATCCTTTGCAGCAAAGTGCGGATGACCCGGGCAGTGTCGTCCGAAACTGCAAGAGTCAATAACTGTGGACCGCGGTGTCCAGCTCCGGCACTACGCCATGGAGCGAGGCTGCCGAAACCCGCTCGGGAGAACCGGTACCGCTCGTCGGCGAAAATCAGCTGATCATCCGCGGCGTAGAACAGGCGAAAATTGTACTGATTCTCGCCGGCGTCGGTCCTGATGGTCAGATCGGCTTCGATCTCCCGTGTGCGGCTGGGTCCATCGTGGAGAAGCTTGCTGGCGCCTCCCCGTTCGCTGACGAAGAAGCGTAGATTATCGTGGTCGGCCAACGCCCAGCTCATCATGCGGAAAAAGGCGATGAAGTTGGACTTGCCAACCCCGTTGGGACCGATCAGAGCAGACAAAGACCCAGGTTCAAAGTTTTCCAGCTCCGCAATGGTCTTGAACCCTCTGATGGTTATTCTGTCCAGGCGATTCCTCATAGGTCTCCTGTGACGCGGGACAACGCGCGCTGGGCCGTATCTCACGAAGCCAAAGCTATACAAGGATTTTGGGTGTAGCATACCCGGGAATAAAGTTCAGCGTCATGCTTGACGCCACCAGCACGGCGGAATCATTGGCTTGGTGTGGTGGTACTCGCGGCGGACCGTTGGTTTGCATCGTCGAAGCTGTGCGCCCACTGCGGCTGGAAGAACGATGATCTGACCCTGTCTGACCGGGAATGGTCGTGCGGTGGCTGTGGAGTACTGAACGACCGCGATTTCAACGCGGCACTGAATTTGGAACAATGGCCGGGTTTGAGCTTCCCGGTGCCAGGACGTGGAGACCGTGTAAGACCGGCTATGCCGGCAGTGGCCCGTGAAGCGTCAAACGGCTCTGATGTGTACTCCGCCGTGCGTGGAGTATCAGATTTCATCAGATCCTGAATAGCGGCAGGCTGTATTGATGAACATTGGTACGTTACAACATCGATACAACTGTACATATGGACGCCCGAGCGGCCCGCCGTCTTCGCCACAAAGGTTCCGCCATCGGCGACGGTTGGCGAGGCGCAATTATCATCCCCGGCTGCTAAAATAGTGCCGCCCGGTTGTGGGACCGGGCGGCTGTCAGAGCCAATCTGTACAGAGGTTGACCCTGCTTATGACGTATTCTACCATCGCTGATCGCGCTGCCGCATCGGAGCAGCTGATCGTCAATGCCATCCTGCCCGATCTGCGAGGCGTCAAGCCAAATCGATCCAAAACCGGCTGGAGCTTCTTCTGCCCGCTGGAGCACCGCAAGAAGAACGCGCCGGCCGCCATCTGGGTGAATGACGAGGGCTGGATCAGCGTTAACTGCTTCGATTGCCGCCGTAACGACGAGCTGCGCGAAACCTTGGTGACCCCGCATCTCCGCAACCGACCTTCAATACCACCGGCAGCGGCGCCATACCAGCCTACGCCCCCGCCACGGCGTCAGCAGCCGAGAACCGACTACCCAGTCCGGATCTGGGCGGAGACAGTGGCCATACCCAAGGACGCTGATCATCCCGCCCGCCGCTGGCTTGCCAACCGCAACCTGTGGCGGCCCGAGGTGGAAGCGCCTGCTCCGCTCCGCTGGTTGCCGGCATCGCGCACCCGTCCCGGGCCACACACCGGAGCGGGGTCGCTGGTGGCACTGCTGGCCAAACCCACCACCTGGGCCGAGGCCTGGCCACGTCTGCCGAACCCGCAGGCGGTTGAGATCATGGCCGTGGACCGGGAGGGCAACCCTGCCCTCGACCGACCCCAGCAGGATGGCGGCCTCGGCAAACGCACGTTGGGAGAAAAGACGGGCGCGGTCCTGATCCTGGGCGACCCTCGGTTGGCCAGCATCGAGGCGCCGGTGAGAGTCGCTGAAGGCGTGGCCGACGCCATGGCTCTGGCGGCAAGGTTCTCGGGTCCGGCGGTGGCCAGCATGGGAGACGCTGGCATGACGGCGGAAGGCTTTGCCCGATGGTTGGCCAACGCAACAGAGGGCGTGGTGATCCATGCGGACAACGACGCCGCCGGCCAGCGCGCCGCCATCCGGTTGTGCGGTGCAGTACTCGTCCACGGTGGCACGGCCCGAGCGGTGCTCCCGCCCGAGGGCAAGGACGCCGGTGTCGTCTCCACCATGAACCCCTTCACCACGTTGACCGAGAGTTGGCCCAGTTACGCCGACACCCTGGCGGAGATGAACGGCTGGCCCCGCTGGGAGGCCCAGCGCCAAGCCGCGCTGCTGATGGAAGAGGTGCCCGCATGACGACCCACAATGGCCACCACCACGCTTCCAACTTCGAGGGCGCTGAGCTATCGCCGGATGAGGAGTCCCAAGCACTTCTGGACCTGATGGAGCTGGCCGACGACATCGAGGCCGGCACACTCACCGACGATGGCCACCGGCGCGCCCAGGAAGCTCTGGCGGTGCTGCGCCGGGACGTGGACCGGGAATCCTCCGGCTTTCGTCAGGCGGTGACCATGGTCCAGGTCGACCGCAGGGGCTCTCTGGACACGTTGACCCGGGCCATCGAGATCGCCACACCGCTGCGGGTGGCCACCTGGGGTAATACGCTGCCGGAACCGCGGCAGTGGCTGATCGACGAAAGACTGCCCGCCGGGCGCGTGGCCCTGCTGACCGGTGAGGGAGGCGCGGGGAAATCCCGACTGGCGCTACAGTTAGCCGCCGGCGTGGCTTCCGGTGGCGATGACGGCGAGTGGATCTCCAGCCCCGGCCGGGCGATGCGGCTGGGCAATGCCGTGCCCGCGGACGGGGCCAACGTGGTCTTCGCGTCCTGGGAGGACGAGCCCGAGGAGTTCTACCGGCGGCTACACCAGATCTCGGGTAACTCGGCTCCTTGGGTGAAGCCGGAGCGGCTGGAGAAGCTCCGCATCGCCAACCTGGTGGGCGAGGGACCGGTGTGGGCGCCGCCCCAGGGACGTCACATCTCCACCATGGCGGAACTCACGGTTACCGGCGAACGGTTGCGGCGACTGTGCGAGCAGGAGAACGCCCGGCTGCTGGTGCTGGACCCCCTGGCCGCGGCCTACGCCGCCGACGAGAACGCCCGGGGACTGGTACGGGCCTTCGTGTCCCACTGGGACGCCTGGGGGCAGGCCAACAACTGCGCGGTGCTGATACTGGCGCACCCCCCGAAGTCGGCGGGGCTGACCTATGCAGGGTCCACCGACTGGCAGGGCGCGGCCCGGGCCTTGTGGACGCTGCAGGCCGAGATCGACAAGTCTCCGGAGCCCGGGCCACGAACCTGGAATCTGGAGTTCGTCAAGGGCAACTACGGGCCCAGGCCGGACCCGCTGCAGCTGCGCTGGAATACCAGCGCCGGTTTACGATGGGAAGTGAAGGGCGAGACCGGCGACGACGCCGGGGACGTGAGGTATGGAGTTGATGAGTGACAGGAAACCGGCGACCGCCGATACGCTGGAAGGTTTGATAACCGACTTGGCTAATACCCAGAAAGCCAACGAGGTGCTGGCCCAGGGACGGGGAGAGCGCCCCACGGCCCAGGACCTGGCCCAGTGGCTCAACGGCGACGATTGCGCGCCCGACACCATCGACGCCGTGTGCGAGCGTCTATCGCCGTTGCTTGGCTATGAGATCCAGCCGCCGCTGGAGCTGTGCGACGGGGTGATCACCTCCGGCGAAACAGCGATTTCCATCGGGGACCTCTGGGATGTGTACCGCAGCGCGGTGGACGCCGGTGAGGATGTGCGCTGGCCTATGGCGCCCCTGGTCAATGCCTGGCAGCAGCGTCCCCGGCCGGTGGAGCCCAATCGCCGTCTGACCGACCGGGTAATACCGGCCCGCCTGGCCATGGCCAACATCGCCACCAACCCGCGGCTGCTGTTCAGCCCGGCAGCGCACACTGAGTACGGTCCGGACGGTAAGCAGCTGGTGATGCCCGGCTTCTCCAACGCGGATACGCCCTCTCCCGCCCTGCCCCTGGCTCTGTATGACCTGGGCGCCGGCCCCACCATCAGCCCCGGCCGGGGCGCTCCCCTCGCGCTCCGGATGTTCGTGGAGTCGGTGCTGAGCGTGCCCATGCAGGAACGGGAACGGGGCCAGCCGGTGGCCATGTCGGTCTCGCTGCGGGAGTTCCTGAAATGGCTGTATCCCACCCGAACCCCTAGCCCCGCCGAGTACTGGCCCAGGCTGATGGCCGCGGTGGAGGCGCTGGACAGCTGGGACGCTAGGGTGCCCCTGTACGATCCCCAGACCAAGCGCAGCGAGCTCCGCAGGGTCGTGTCCGTGGGCGGCATACCCCGCGGTCCTGGGGCGCTGGACGAGTCGGTGCGCATCATCGTTGACCTGCCCCCCGGCTCCGGCAACGGCCCGCAGGTGTCCGACAACCTGCGCCTGTGGGGGGTGAAATCCGCTCCGGCCTACCGGTTGCTGATCAACCTGGCCTACCAGTGGCACAACCCAGGGGTTACCAAGATACCCGTCGGCAAGGGAAAGGCGCGCCGATGGGTGCAGGTGGACGATCCGGAACGGTATCCAGTGATCAGGGATGATGATCTGGTATTCCTCACCTTCCCGACCATGTCCAGCAGGTCGGAGCGCAGGAAGCCGGGGGAGGCCTGGGGATACGTGCGCCAGTTGGAGAAAGCTGGTGAACTCCGGGTCGTGCACGGGAAAATCCTGCCGCCACTGCGCGGAGAAGAGGAGCGGTGACCATCGTTAGCCTGCCCGGAACGGACCCCAGCTCGTCTATGAGGCTGGGAGAATCCTACTCAAAATGAGCGTGCCGGCAGACGAACAACGGCCTGAGATGATTTCATCGTCGTTAGCCTGCCCGGAGAGCCGGGTTTATCTGCCCGTTTTCCCCGGTTAGCCTGCTGCTATTCGGGATCAACTACAACCTAACCAGCCCGCCTCACGGGCACAGTCAGAACAGGGGCTGATCCGTTGACGCTTCAATGACCGCCGCCGGCATAGCCGGTCTTACACGGTCTCCACGTCCTGACACCGGGAAGCTCAAACCCGGCCACTTCGCCAAATTCTCTGCCGCGTTGGCGTCGCGGTCGTTCAGCACACCACAGCCATCACACCACCACTCCCGGTCGGAGAGGGACAGGTCTTCGTTCTTCCAGCCGCAGTGGGAACACAACTTAGACGAAGCAAACCACCGGTCCGCCTTCATGTACTCTGCTCCGTACCAGATGCACTTGTACTCCAGCTTCGCGAGAAAGGACGACATACCCGCGTCCGCGATGGCCCTGGCCAGCCTTCGGTTCTGCATCATTCCCATCACGTTCAGAGTCTCCACCACCACTCTGCCCGCCGACTTGGCTATCGCCGTCGTTGCCTTGTGATGATTGTCATTCCGAATGTTGACCACACGGGCATGAAGCCTACGCCGCTTGGCGTACAGCCGCTCCCTGCGGTTGGAATAATTGTTCCTGCCATGGACGTTTCTGCTCCGGGCAATCGTCTTGTCCAGACGCCTCAGGCATCCCAGGGCATCAGTCAGAGCCTTCGGGTTGGCAACAGTGGTCCCATCCGAGCAGAGGGCCATGGTGCCCACGCCCACATCCACGCCGATGGTCGGACCATCTTTCACCGGTGGCGGCTCCTTGCTGTCCTCAATGCAGAAGCTGGCAAACCAGGTCCCCGCCGTTCGGTTGATGGTCACCTCGCGGATGCTGCCAGCAAAGCGTAGGTATTCCACCATCTGGACTGGACCGATCTTGGGCAGCATGACGACCTTGCCATCCACTCTCACGGTGTCCGGCCCGTCGTCGGCCCGAAAACCCTGCTCATGCTTGCGCCGCTTGAACCTGGGGAATCCCACACGGCGGCCTGCTAATTGGCCCGCCTTCACTTTGCGGTGATACTCACCCCAAGCCTTGGCAGCCTGCCCCAAGTCGATGATGGCGTACTTGGCCGCGTTCTGGGACAGATCATGCCCCCAAGGGGCGATCATGCCCTTGATCTTGTTCCAGCGTGGCCGCAAGGTGCGATCAGTCAGCCACTCGCCAACATGTAACCCAGTCTGGAACTCGCCAACCGCCCAGTTGTAGGCGAAGCGGGAGTAGCCAGCGTGTTGCGCAAACAGCGATTCCTGCTCGGACGAGGGCTTCAGGGCGACGCGGTGGGATCTCTTCATAACTATCACTATAAACCCATGGAGGAGTAGTCATACCGACTCGAGCGTCATCAATACTGCGGCACACCATCAGTTGCTTTCAGCCAACGGATAACATCATATCCCCAACTGACTGTTACACATCCCTGAGCCGGGTTTGTCTGCCGCTGCATCCCGGTTAGCCTGCCGCAGCAGCCGGGTTTGTCTGCCCATTTTCCCCGGTTAGCCTGCCATTTTCCCCGGTTTGTCTGCCTTTTTCCCCGGTTTGTCTGCCCGGCGGCCCGGTTAGCCTGCCCGGATGAGGGAGATTTCCTACTCAAAACCGCGTGGACAAGAGCGGTTATCGCTATCCTCTACCCCCTACCACTACAGTGGTGGGGGGTGGAGGAGTGGCAGGGGACCCTTTAATCCCTACCACTCCTCCCGGAAAAATCAATAAGAACATCGCCAATGAAAGCCGCCGGCAATCGACATGCCGCGGCGATGCCCCGAGTGCTGTTAGTGGCGTCACCACTGAAAGACATCCCGGACCGCGATCATAACGTCCGGGAATGCGGTGGGAGAGAGGGTGCCGTCCATGCCCACACGTCGAACATTGGTGTAGACACCATCGCGCGGCTCTGTATGTATGTCCACAGCCTTCGCGTTGACGTCAGCCAGCCAGGCCTCAGGGATGCCGAGACGGGCATACAACGGCATCTTCTCATGGCGGTCTTTGCCAATTGTAGTATCCGACACCTCAATCAATAGCAGCACATCCTCAGGCCGAGGATGGGAGTCTGCGTAGGATGTCCGGCGCACCAGAGCAATGTCCGGCTGAACCTCCGTACCATCGTTGAAAAACACAGGATTCTGTATTCGGACCAGCGCATGTTCTTTTACGGCCGGAACAGTGGTCTGGTCGTTGAAAAAATCTACGCAGAAAGCATGCTTGCTGCCGATTGGGGCCATGAGGATTATCTCTCCATCCAGCAACTCAGTCCTCTCGTCCGGGGACAGGATTCCAACCTCCGCCATACGGTAGTATTCGTCGACGGTGAATTTCCGGCGAGGAATCTCATCCTGAGTTTCCTGAACCAACTTGTTTACGCTTTCTGATGCCTCCCTCACTATTCTGGGGCGGATGTGCATCTCCATTTTTCCGGGCCGGACCGGATGCTCCGCTAGAACAATATTCTCCTGAGGAACGGTTGCGTCGGCAGGTCCCGGCCCCGGGTTGGGCCGCAATGACCTTGACAGAGCGAGCGGCACGAGGACGAACCCGTCATGCAGGATGGCGTCCTCATCCCGGGACACGATGCCCTCGCTCAGCATCGTTTGGAATTCCTCTTCGGTAAAACGGCGACGTTCCGAATTGTCCTTATCAGTGGACATGGCCAACCTCCGCAAAACGCCTTGGGATGGATTTCTCTTCCGGTGTTTTCGGTCATCTTGGCGACGATCCCGACAGCATCGTCACTAGCGCTGACATTTACGGTAAATCGCGGCGTGCATCGCCACTTTCTGCCAACTTGGACGCTGACTTGGCTCAAGTCGCCAACACTGGCCCTATCACTCTCTCCAACCAGGGCTTTTCGGCCCGCTTTCTAGCTGGACTTTGTACAAAAACTAGAAAAGTAGGAAAGGCCAGGTAAGCTGGGTTGACCCCACATCTCACTGTAGGTCGACCTGTGCTTACCCTGCAGGATGCCATTGTAACCGTTCTCATTCCCTTCGCCGCCCTGTTCCAAAATCGGACCTGGTGCAAGGCCCAGGTGCTGCTGGTGGGTGCGATCCTGACACCGGGTCAACGCACGGTGGCAGCGACGTTGCGGGTCATGGGGCTCGGCGGCGATCGAAACTACGCTCGCTACCATCACGTGCTGAACCGGGCAGCCTGGTCGCCACTGGAGGCGTCCCAGATCCTGCTCAGGCTGCTGCTCCAGCATCTGGATCGCGGCGATGGCCCGCTGGTCTTCGGTATCGACGAGACCCTGGAGCGCCGCCAGGGTCCACGGATCAGCGCCCTGGGGGTGTACCGAGATGCGGTGCGCTCCAGTCGGAGTTACACCGTCAAGGCCAGCGGTTTGCGCTGGGTTTCCCTGATGTGGCTGGGACAGATCCCCTGGGCCGGTCGCTACTGGGCCTTGCCGTTTCTCACCGTGCTGGCTCCCTCGGAACGCTATCACCAAAAGCTGGGGCGCCGACACAAGAAGCTCACTGACTGGGCCCGCCAGATGATCCTGCAACTGCGTCGCTGGCTGCCGCACCGGCCCCTGGTGGTGGTGGGCGACAACGGCTATGCCGTCCTGGATCTGCTCCACTTCTGCCGGTCCCTCCGGGAACCGGTAACCCTGATCACCAGATTGCGCCTGGATGCCGGTCTCTACGATCCGGCCCCGCCACGTCAACTGGGACAGATCGGCCGTCCCCGGGTGAAGGGCGCACGTCAACCCACTCTCAAGCAGCGCCTGGACGATCCCAACCTGTCCTGGGACACCGCGTCAGTGTCTTGGTATGACCGCACCACCCGCACCATGGAACTGGCTTCCCGAACCGCGGTCTGGTATCACCATGGCAAACCGCCCGTGCCCGTCCGCTGGGTGCTGGTCTGGTCCGAGACCCCAAGGGCGAACTGGACACCCAGGCGCTACTTTGCACCGATCAAACCGTAGACCCAGTCCAGGTCCTGGAATGGTTTGTGCTGCGCTGGCAACTGGAAGTCACCTACCAGGAAGTGCGGGCGCACCTGGGGGTGGAAACTCAACGCCAATGGTCGGACCGCGCCATCGCCCGCACCACGCCGGTCCTGATGGGCTTATTCTCCTGGGCGGCTTTGGCTGCTCACGCGCTGCAGCAAGACGAGCCCATCCTCCAGCGCACCACCGCCTGGTACGCCAAGCCGGCGCCAACTTTTGTCGATGCCATCGCCCTGGTGCGCCGGCACCTGTGGATCGCAACGGAGTGTTTTTCAACGTCGGCACCGGACGACGACCGGGCAAAACCCGTTCCCAAACTGTACGCCCGGCTCATTGATTCCCTCGCCTACGCCGCTTGAACGTACAAAGTCCAGTCTAGGGCCTGTTGACAAATTCAGGCAAGGCGAACTCTCACCGCGCATTCACTCTGGCGTTGGTGAGACTGATGGACCAATCCTCTACTGACCGGGTACTGGTGTCCACCGTGAGATTGAACGGCACGGACGCTGAATACTCCTGAGCGTCGAGGAGCGGAACCTTGACCTCAAACTCACCCGACGCGGTGGCGGTGAGAGAGTATAAATCGCCGGTCTCGCGTCGGGGTGTGGAATATTCCCAGGCGAGGTCGTCCCGCACTTGGTCTGCCACCACTGAGGCAGCTATTCCTGCCAGCACGGGGTATTCGCCCGCGACCAGTTCGACGACCGCTTCCGACACTTGGTCTATGCTGGCCTCTACCCATTGCTGGGCCGTCTCCAGGGCGATCTCCTCTTTGCTGGGTCCTCCGCAGCCAATGGCTGACCAGACGCAGATTGCCAGCAACAGGGACAGCGTCGCCGTTTTCATAATCATCGTTCACTCCTGACCAATAAATTGTTGGCCCACGCAGCGCTGGGCGTAGCGCTCCTGCCGGCAGGCGAGTTCCAGCTGGACCACGATGGTTGCCGGCAGCCAGTCCTCGGGACAGGAACTGGGCTGCTTGCGCTTCTTACCTTGCAGCTCGGCCATGTTTGCTCACCTGATGGGAATTGCTCAATGTTACCTATCGTTATTCATTTGATGGACTTAACCGAAGGCCACCGGATCCGGCACGACCCGGGTTGACCTGCTGATAAGCGGCGTCATCGTGGCGGTGGCCATCGTCATCGCCATATTGTCCAGCGTCGATTTCGACGTGAAGACGACAGCCGCGACCCGGCCGCCCTTTGCGGCATTTACCGTGCTGTCCCCACCGCTGGTGCAGGTTGTGGTGAAAATGGATATCTGGGAAATAGCTCAAACCCGCTTCCTGTTTTTCAGACACGACGTATCAAGCGCATGTAAATTTCGGGCTCCGAACGGGTTTTCATATACTCCGGTGCGGAGGCAATGAATCGTGAATCCCCGCCACATTTTGGGGTTGCTCATCTTGGGAGCGTTGGCGCTGGTCGTGTCAGGGCTGGTTGGCAGCAGTGAAGCCTCCGGTGCGAGACGGCTCCCGGCCTGTCCGCAGACTTGGCCGGAAACCACTGGCTGGCACGGCGACTGGTACGTGATTATCGACCAAGACAGCAACGGCAACAAGCACGGCCGCGCCTATCCCGCCGATGCCAGGTACCAACAGGGCTACGTCCCGGCGGCGCCGCATGAAACGTGCATTGTGCGCATCAGGGACAACCCCGGCGTAACGCAGCTTTCCTTCCGCGAAGACCGGGACCGCGAAGACCGGGACCGGACGAGTCATACAACTGCGGTCAGGACTGGAGCATCGGGCAATCAGGGCGGCGCCGGACCTGAGACGCCAACACCCACGCCCACGCCGACACCCACCCCCACCCTGGAGCCTCCCGGTCCATCCACGTACTCCGTAACCCCGGCCGCTATGGTGATTGAAGGCCGCAGCGCGGCCTTGACCATAACGCTGAGCGAGGCAGCTCCGGCCGACGGCGTCGCGTTCACCGTGACGCCCGGCTACGATGGCGACGCCACCGCCGAGGCGGCCGATGTGGGCAGCATTGCCACCCCTGTGACCGTGCCCGGGGGCCATGCCACCCTGGACATCACCGTCCCTACGGTGAGCGACGCCGTGGACGAGGCCGTCGAGACCTTCACCGTCGTCATCGCCGCCACCGCCACCGGTTGGGTGAAAACCGGCGACGGCGGAGACACGGCGGTGGTGACCATTGTCGACAACGACACTGCGGGCATAACGGTGACCGCGGCCCGGCTGGCCATATCCGAGGGAGGTTCCGCGACCTACACCGTGGTCCTGAACAGCCGGCCCACGGCGGATGTGACCATCACGGCAGTCAGCGACGACATCGGCGCGGCCACGGTGGACCCGGCGTCGCGGACCTTCACGCCGTCGCAGTGGAACCAGGCGAAGACATTCACGGTGCGCGGCGTCTCCGATGAGGACACCAATGACGAGCGTGTGGGGATTGGCCACCGGGTGACCAGCGCGGACGCGAAGTACGCCGGGGCTTTGGCGTCCTCGGTGCGCGTTGCCGTGTCAGATACCACGCCGCTGGGCGAGCAAGGTTCGGGCGGTGGCCAGTCCACGTCCACGCCGACGCCAACACCCACGCCGACGCCGACGCCTACCGATCCATCCACGTACTCCATAAGCCCGGCTGCCATGGTGATTGAGGGCCGCAGCGCGGCCTTGACCATAACGCTGAGCAAGGCAGCTCCGGCCGACGGCGTCGCGCTCACCGTGACGCCAGGCTACGGCGGCGGCGCCACCGCAGAGGCGGACGATATAGGCAGCATTGCCACCCCGGTGACCGTGCCCGGGGGCGCTACCACCTTGGTCATCACCGTCCCCACGGTGAGCGACGACGTGGACGAGGACGTGGAGACCTTCACCGTCGCCATCGCCGCCGCCGCCACCGGTTGGGTGAAAACCGGCGACGGCAAGGACACGGCTGTGGTGACTATCGCCGACAATGACACCGCCGGTATAACGGTGACCGCGGCCCGGCCGCTGGCCGTATCGGAGGGAGGTTCCGCAACCTACACCGTGGTCCTGAACAGCCGGCCCACCGCCAACGTCACCATCACGGCAGTCAGCGACGACATCGGCGCGGCCACCGTGCACCCGGTGTCCCACGTTTTCTCGCCATCACAGTGGAACCAGGCGAAGGCATTCACGGTGCGCGGCGTCTCCGATGACGATACCAATGACGAGAGCGTCGTCATCAGCCACCAGGTGACCAGCGCGGACGCGAAGTACGCCGGGGCTTTGGCGTCCTCGGTGCGCGTAGCGGTGTCTGATCCAGCCACGTACTCCGTAAGCCCGTTTGCCACGGTGGTTGAGGGCGGCAGCGCGGCCTTGACCATAACGCTGAGCGAGGCAGCTCCGGTCAACGGCGTCGCGTTCACCGTGACGCCAGGCTACGATGGCGCCGCCACCGCCGAAGCGGACGACGTGGGCAGCGTGACCTCCCCGGTGACCGTCCCCACGGGAGATACCACCCTGACCATCGCCATCCCCACCGTGGACGACGCGGTGGACGAAGACGATGAGACCTTCACCGTCGTCATCGCCGCCACCGCCACCGGTTGGGTGAAAACCGGCGGTGGTGAGGATACGGCGGCGGTGGCCATCGTCGACAACGACACTGCGGGCATAACGGTGACCGCGGCCCGGCCGCTGGCGGTATCCGAGGGGGGTTCCGCGACCTACACGGTGGTCCTGAACAGCCGGCCCACGGCGAACGTCACCATCACGGCGGTCAGCGACGACGTCGGTGCGGCCACCGTGCACGCTGCGTCCCACGTTTTCTCGCCGTCGCAATGGAACCAGGCGAAGACGTTCACGGTGCGCGGCGTCTCCGATGACGACACCAATGACGAGAGCGTGGTCATCGGCCACCAGGTGACCAGCGCGGACGCGAAGTACGCCGCGACCCCGGTGTCCTCGGTGCGCGTAGCGGTGTCTGACACTACGTCGCCGGGCGAGCAAGGTTCGGGCGGTGGCCAGTCCACCCCGGCGCCTACTCAGGAACCGGACCCACCCGGGTCCGGCGGTCCCTGCCCAAGCGATTATGAGCATGAGCATGATACTTCAGGAGGACACTGGCACAGTTGGTCCATCAACCAGGCAGACGGCCAGTGCCATCATTACGTTGGCCACAATGGCATCGGCTATCACGAACACTAAAGCGAGCATCCTCCTGGGCGCTGAAGCGCCAGTTGATGGTGGAGCGGGCTGGGTTGCGCCGGGTCTCGTAGGCCGTGATGGCACGCTGCCGGGCGTCGGCGCGGAGTTCCTCCCTTTGAAACAGGCTCAGTTCAAGACGCTGAATTCAATCTCCGCCATCCCTTCGGCAAGCTCAGGACAGGATTGAGCCAACTGGCGTGCTTGGGATTGTGGTGAAACTCCAGGCGCTTCACGATGCGGCGGGCTTCGGCGGCGGGAAAGGTCTCACAGAGAGAAGCCATGCGGTGGATGTTCAGAGCCTGCCCCGTATTGGATACGTGGTTGCCCAGGACCACGCGGGTCGCCGGAGCGTCGGGATAGGCCACATCCACCAGCCACCGCATCTGGCAGGCAAAGTCTGCAAAGCCTCGGCCGCCGGAGCCCGGCGTATAATCGGTTCAACCTTCAGATGCAACTGCCGGACGGCCCGCCACGCCAGTCCCCAGAGGTCCGCCATGACCACCGCCGACACCAACATCACCAAACCCATCAGCCGTTTCCGGCTGCCCGACCGGCCCGAGCGCGAACCCGACGACATGACATCCGCCGAGCACCTCAGCGAAACCGGCCTGCATCACCACTTGAAACAGTTCCTCGGCAACCCCGAAACCATCATAGTATCCGGGGAGAAATACATTACCGCCCGGCGGGGCGCCGAGATGCGGTATCCCGACCTGCTGGTGGCCTTCGGGGTGGACCCCGATGCCTACCGCGAGACCAACGGCTACCTCGTCTCGGAACAGGGGAAGCCGCCCGACCTGGTGCTTGAGATAGCTTCGCCGGCAACGGGCCACATTGACGTGGGTGAGAAGCGGGAGTTCTACCAGGGGCTGCTGATACCGGAGTACTGGCGGTTCGACGCCACCGGAGAGTTTCACGGTGCCAGGCTGGCCGGCGACCGGTTGGTGGACGGGCGGTACGAACCGATAGACATTGCCGAGGTAGCCAGCGGAGTTTTGGAGGGGCACAGCGAGATTCTGAACGTGGGCTGGCGGTGGGAGGATGGCCGGCTGGGTTGCCACGACCCGGCTACGGGGCGGCACATCGCCACCTTTGAGACCGAGCGCGCCCGCGCTGATAGTGCAGAAGCCGCCCACACCGCCGAACACGCCGCCCGTACCGCTGCCGAAGCTCGCATCCGAGTTCTGGAAGCGGAACTGCACCGACTGCATGGCGGCTGAAGCGGGGCGAACACTGGTCTGTGCTATTCTCTTCTTCGGGCCAGTATCCTGAATGAAGCTGAATAGCGACAATCGACCATGAAATGGAGGGTAATGAACATGATACGCACCGGTTCTATGTTCCGCAGACGCTGGCCGGCGTTGGCAGCAATAGCCGTGCTGCTGGTCGTGGCGCTGACCGCCGGCACTCTCTTCGCCGCCAACGCGCGGCCGCAAGCCGAACTTCCGGCGTCGGGTGAGCAACAATCGGTCGCCGGCGCAGCAGACCCCGTCGCAGCCGTGGAACCACCGGCGGCCCCGCCCGCGCCGGAGCGCGTTCCCGCCCAGGCGGCCGACAATGACGAGGAAGCGGCCGATCTGCCCCCGGTTGACAAGACGCCGCCCCAGTATCCCAACCTCGACTCCAATCTGAACCGCCTGGTTGAGGAGGCATCGACCGGCGCCCAGCAGGACGCCGGGCAACAGCCCAGCGCCACAGACAGTGTCGGTGGCGTGGCCGCGTCGGCGGACGAACCCGTGCTTGTGACTTTCTACATCGAGCCGGATCAGGTCGCCGCCGTGCGGCAGTACCTGGAGGATAACGACGTATTCGTCCGCAACGTGGGCGAGGACTATATTGAAGCCCACGTCCCGCCGGCTCTGCTGGGCGCCGCCTCCGAGCGGCCCGGCGTCCGGCGCGTGGATACCGTCATACCGCCCCAGCCCCAAAGCTTGGGGGACGTGGTCAGCCAGGGCGTGGCGCTGCACCAGGCCGACGCCTGGCACAAGATGGGCTACCGGGGCCAGGGCGTCAAAGTCGGCGTCATCGACACCGGCTATCAGGGATTCAGCCAGATGCAAGGCGGCGAACTGCCTGTGCCTGGCAGCGTAACAGCCCGGTGCTATTTCGATGCCAAAGCAGCCCGGGATCCAAGCTCCCGCCTGGCGGATTGCGAGCAAGCGCCTTGCGCAGAAATAGCTTGCAACCACGGCACGGCGGTCGCCGAAACGCTGGTTGACGTCGCCCCGGAAGTCGAACTGTACGTAGCGAACCCTATGACCCGTGCCGACCTGCGGGATGCCGCCGACTGGATGGCACAACAGGGGGTGCAGGTCATAAATATGTCCTTAGGTTGGGGCGTCGATGGCCCGGGCGACGGCAACTCGCCTTTCAATGACAGCCCTCTCAAAACCATCGATGCCGCGGTATCCAGCGGAATTACTTGGGTGAACTCCGCCGGCAACTCGGCCGAGAACGTGTGGTATGGTACGTTCTCGGACCCGGATGGCGACGGCTATCACAATTTTACGCCGCGAGATGAAGGGAACACTTTCTTTCTCCCTTATGATGCAACCTCGCCCGCCAGATCCAAAGTGACCGCCTTTATGAGATGGGATGACAGTTGGGGCGGAGCCGATTGCGATTTGGAGTTACGCTTGTGGAGACTGATACCAGGCCCGGATAAAGATATACTGGTTGAAAGGGACAAAACTATTCAAGATGGCGACGCCAATGATATTCCCTACGCTGTGGTACGGTTTCGGGCCACTAGTGTTGCTGACGAAGGACGTTACTATTTGGCTATAGCAAAGGGAACCTGCGCCGATGCTCCGGCCTGGATACAGTTGACCGCCTGGATGGCTGATGAGTTGGAACATTATTCCCTAGGACACCACATCAGCAGCCCCGCCGAGAGCGATAACGAGGGTATGCTGGCCGTGGCCGCAACCCACTGGTGGGATACTGAATACATCGCGGATTACAGTTCCCGGGGCCCGACCATCGACGGCCGAACCAAGCCCGACATCACCGGCGTCGCCTGCGCATGGTCAGCAACCCGGGGCCGGTCCCGCCCCGGCTCCTCGTGCCCCTTTGGCGGAACCAGCCAGGCTTCTCCCCACGTGGCCGGCCTGGCCGCCCTGGTAAAACAGCGGTTCCCCGACTACACACCGGAACAGGTGACCAACTACCTGCAGCAGAACGCGACCGAACGCGGGACGGCCGGCGAGGACAGCGTATGGGGATCCGGCTTCGCAATCCTGCCAGCGTCGCAACGTCCAAGGCCGGTGCCCAAGCCGCCCACTGGGGCGCTTAGGCCCACCGCGAACATCGCCGTGCGCGCCGGCGACAATTCCGGCGAGGCGGTCATTTCATGGGATGCCGTGTCGGGAGCGTCCCACTACCGCATCGGCTACGTCAACATGGAGGTGGACTACCACCTGGCCAAGGCCAGTTGCACGCAGGAATGGATTGAGGCTTTCGTCTATATCGACGTGAACGCGCGGAACATTCCGGTCAGCAACGGGCGCGCTGAGTACACCCTCCGGCGTCTGGACCTGGGCGCCCGCCACGCCTTCAGCGTGCTAACCAGCAACGACTTCGTGGATAGTGGCGGCGGGGGAAGCGTGAGCAGCGAATTTTTCTGGCCGCCCCAAGGCTCGCGCTGGCAGTTTTTGCCGGGTCGTAACACCCTGCCGGATGACGTTGCCATTCCCCAGCTTGATTGTGGTTCCTGACGCTGCCGACCAAAGCCGTTGTAAAAGCCTGACTTTAGTTGCTGGACTAACGTCAGCCATTCCCGAAGACGCGGTCAGTGCCGTGCGCGCCGCCCCAACAGTTCAAGCCAGCCCGCGGAGTTTTCCCCGCGCGGCAGCCTGAACCGGATTGGGTCGGCGTCCTTGCTTCCCCAGCCGATGTTGCGCTGCAAGCGCCGGTCCCAACTGACCCGAGATCGCACCCCAGTACGTCCACACGTGCTTCGCTCGCTTCCTCACGGGTACGGTGAAGGCGACACAGACGCCATTGCCAATGGGAGCTACCCACCGGCGGGGGATGCGCTCGGAGCAGCCGAGTAAACGTCGGGCCAGCACCAGGGCCGCAGCCTGGTGGACGCTGAGTCCGTAACGCTCCATGAACTTCACCCGGCCGATCACGGAGCTGAAGGCCGGGTTGACCTGATGTACTTCCACTCCCTGGCGGTGGCCACGGGAGTGGAAGCACGCCCTGACCTTGCTGTAGCTGAAGCCGGACAGCATCCGGCTGTACCGGTGTGACTCGCCCTCAAGAGCGGCCTTCTTCTGTCGGAAGTCCAGCTTCTCGTGACGATGGGCTTGCCTACGTCGCGGGCGTAGGCCACCACGTCGGCCACGGCGTCGCCGATGATGGCCTCGGCCTGGCGCTGGGACTTGCCGTAGGTCACCAGCGGCACGCTGAAAGCATGGACGTAGTTCCCGCTGGCGTCGGTCTCACAGATCGCCAAGTGGTCGGCGTTCAAGTTCACGCCGATGGCCCCACGACTCCGGTCAATCACCGCTGGCACGTCCACCATTGCAGTGCTGGCGAAGGCCCGCCATGCTTTCCCGTCCCGCTTGAACCAGTAGCTGATGGCCTGGCCCAGCTCGCTGGCTCGGGCCAACTTCTCGCCGTGCTCGCGCCGATACCGAGAGTAATCGGCGTTGCTGTCCAGCGCCGCCAGCACCTGCTCGTGGCCGTAGGCGAACCGCACGCCTTCGATGGTTAGATACTTGCCGTGCTGACTGGCGAGGCAGTCCGGCAGCCGCAGGGTCCCATCGTCAGCCACAGTGACCACGCACAGCTGGCAACCAGCCGTCTCGTCGCGGCTGCCCAGCACGAAGAACTCATCCCTGCGAGCCTCCTGCCAGTCCGCTAGCCATTCCTGATGGCTGGCGTAGCCGTTCTCCCCAAGCTAGCGCGGGGGTCCCGACTGCTCAAATGGCAGCGCATTGGGGCCTCCCTCCGCAAACGTCGCGGCCCATCGGCCTGTGGTGTGAGCATCCCTATCCAGCGCCCGACCTACCGCCGTCGCCGTCCATCCCTGGACCAGCAGCCACATGGCTGTCACCTCTCCCATTCCCGTGGTGTCGGCGCCCGATACATCCGCCGTCATACCTCAGCCTCATCCATGCGCCACCGCTCCAGCAGTGGCCCATCTCCTTCTTCCCCAACTGCATCCCCCACTCCGATTTCGGTCGCTAAACAACCCATCCGCCGCCAATTCCACCTAAAGCCAATGCGGGTTTCACCTTGGCTTCGGCTTCAGCGACCTTAATATGCCTTAATCATATTACAGCCCTGATATCACATCGATTTGATAGCCATGTAATGCCGCCGTAATTTTGTGCGGGTTAGATTTAGATTCGGCAACATTCTGAGCCTGTCGAAGGACTGGCGCACGGGCCTCACCATAAGGAGGTGCGAGCAAGGATACCTGTTGAAAGCCGCCCCACGCCGCCCGCGGCAATACCTGACAGCCCGCGCAACGCCGGGCCGGGGCGCAGCCAACCACCCACATTACCCAGAGGACAATCTCGAAAGGGAGATATTGTCAAATGAGTAGAAAAACGAGAAAGCTGATTTGGTCAGCGCCCCTGGTGGCGGTGTTAGCCGTCGCCGCCGCGCTGGCCATCTTTGCGGCCCAGCCGCCGGGCAACGCCCAGGCCGACCACGAGAGCATCCCCAGCGCGCCGAAAAACCTGCTGGCCAAGCCGGCCGACGGCAACGAGGGGCGCACCGCCGTGGTGCTCACCTGGCTCGCGCCGGAAAGAGGCCCGGTCACCGGATACCGCATCGACTATTCCACGGACGGCGCCGTCTATATGCAGCTGGAGGCGAACACTGGCGACGACACTCTGATGTACAAGCATGACGGGCTGGATCCCGGCAAGATGTACATCTACCGGGTCTTCGCCATCAACTCCGCCGGCACCGGCCTGGTGTCCGAGACCTACTCCACTACGACCACCGGCGCCGCCGGACGACCCGACAAGGTCATGAACCTGCGGGCCACCGTGCCCACCACCATGCCCGCAAAGTGGCACCAGATTGACCTGGCCTGGGACGCCCCCTACGGCGGCGGCAAGAAAATCGTCAACTACTGCATCGAGATGACGGATGGAGACACCGCGTTCCAGGACGCAGCCGCCGGATGCCGGGCGCTGGACGAGACCACTCTCCCGAGCGCTGTCGACTTCGTCTCCGGCACAGCCGCGGGCCTCATCCTCACGGGCAACGCGATGACCAAACACTCGGTCAAGGAACTGCCCGCGGCAGAAAGACGGTTCTTCAAGGTCTATGCCATTACCGGCGCGGGCACTGCGGCCAATGGTTACGGCATATCCGAGATGCCCTCCGCTACCAAGAACGCCATGACGGCGGCAGTGGTGAACCCGAACCCGCCAAGAACCCTGCGCCTGGCGAAAAATGACGATGGGACCGTCGTCAACCTCTACTGGCACTGGCCGACCAGCGACGGCGGCGTGCCCATCGACAACTTCCGTATTGAAGTGTCCACCAGCCGCACCGATTGGCCACTGCCCACCGAAGAGGTTGGCGACAATCCCTTTGATGGGGGCGCCCTTACGGCCGTCGCCACCTCCACCGACAAAGGCGTGCTGGCGGACGTTACGGCGGCCACGGCTCAATCCTCAACCGCCGCGCAGCAAGCCACCCATACCCACGCTGTTCCCACCACGGTACGGAAGACGCTGTACTATCGCGTCGTCACCAAGAGCGCCACGAAGAAGAGCGTCGCAAGCAATATCGCGTCCATCATCGTGAACGGCGGCTCGAACCCGACGACGCCAACGTTTGCGGCCGTGGGCGCGGCTCCGGCCGACGGAGACGCCGGCCGAACCACGATCAAGCTGGCGTGGACCGCCGGGACTTATGACCATGACGGCGACACCGCCACGGACGCAATTGACTATCCCGCGTCCGGTTACCGGATTGACAAGGCCATGGGCGCAGCGACCGGAGTTGACCTGCTGAAGTGGCAGCCGTTGCATGGTCACACCGGTTTCACCGACACCAAGTTCGATGACGAAGGTCTCAAGCCCGGCACGCAATTCTATTACCGCATCTTCACCATCGGCTCGGACCAGACAATCAGCACAGCCAGCGACCTGCAAGACGCCACCACCGCGCCTCCCGGCGCCTTGGGCAAAGCGCGGAACCTGATGGCGCGGGCCGTCGACTCCACCAAGATCTCCGTCACCTGGGAGCATCCCAAGGACCTCAAAGACAGCGACATCGACCACTACTCGGTCCAGATGAAGATGCAGGGAGCCGTTGACGCTAACATTGATACGAAGACGACGGACGGGCCGGCCAAGATGTACGAGCACGACGAACTGTCTCAGAATCAGGTTTGGCTCTATCGCGTCGCGGCCGTGGCTCCCAATCGCACCACCGATGTCGCGGCGGACGAATACACCGGGTGGGAGACGGCGACGACGCCCGCGGCGGGCAAGCCCGAAATGCCCATCGGCCTGGTGGCGGAAGACGCCAGGGACTCCAACATCGGAGATAAGGGCGTTCTGCTCATCTGGAACAAGCCCAAGGGCCCCCCTGGCTCCATGGTCCAGAACTACAAGGTCGAGCGGAAGGTCATGGGCGAGGACAGCAACTATAAGACCCTGGGCACCTCCACGGGTATGCGCACCGCCCTGACCGACTTCGACGAGCCGGCCGACGACGAGGTGCGTATGTACCGTGTCGCCGCCGTTGACGACGGCGACGTGACCGGCGAGTGGGCCGAAGTACGCTTCCCCATGGACACCATGATGAAGCCCAGCGCGCCGCAGAACGTGATGGCCGCGAAGTCCACTGACATGCCTGGATCCAAGATCAAGGTGTCGTGGAGCGCGCCGGCAGACAACGCCGACGACGTCACCGGCTACATCATCGAGCGCAAGCACGATGATGACGGGGTGGGCGCCATTCCCATGGACGGCTACAACACCGACGCCATGGGCGCCATGCACGCCTTCATGAACTACAAGGAATGGTGGGAGACGCTGAACTGCAAGGGAATGCTGGCCGTGGCCATGGCCGAGGACAACGAAGCCAACCAAGCCATGTACTGCAAGCACTTCCTGGACACCTACCCCACCAAGATCGCCGACACCGACGCCAACGCGGGCAAGAAGATCAGCGAAGAAACCGCGAAGAAGGTCAAGGCGCTGTTCATGAAGCGCTACGTCACCAAGTCCGACGACATGGGCATGACCAAGACCATGTTCACCGGCATGATGCACTACGACACGGGCCTGAAGGGCAACACGGAGTACACCTACCGGGTGCGCGCCATCCACGGCATGAAGGCCGGCGCGTGGTCCGCCGAGCAATCGGTCACCACGGGCAACAACGCCCCCATGCCTGAGGGCTCCATTGCCGCCGTGACCGTGCAGGCCGGCCAGATGACCGCCGCCATGGACGTGTCCGGCTACTTCAGCGACGCCGACGACAATGACGCGCTGACCTACGCCGCCACGTCTGACGACGACGACATCGCCACCCCCGACATCCCCGCCGGCAGCAGCATGCTGACCATTCGCGGCGTCGCCGAAGGCACGGCCACCATCACGGTGACCGCCAGCGACGGCAACGGCGGAACGGGCGAGCAGGAGATCGACGTGACGGTGGAATCGGGCATCACCGAGCTGACCGCGCCGACGGGCGTTACGGCGAATGCAGTGGAGCGCGACGGCGACCCCGGCATTCAGGACGTCGTCGTCACCTGGACAGACGGCATGAACGCCACTCAGCACGCGGTCATCCTGTTCGACTCGAACTGGGAGTTTGATCCTGCTACTGATATCAAGGGCGCCCAGACCGACGGCACGACGACCTTCACGAATGTCGCCTCCGGAGCCTACACCGTCGTGGTGGTGGCATTGGACGACGACTACGAGATGGCGCTCGACGCCGCTGCGGTTACGGTCCCCTAGCCAGCGTCAAGACTTCAGACGTTCCCGAACCGTGACCCGGCGGGAACGCTGAAGCCTCCCGATGCCAACGCGCAGCGACAATCTCACAAGGAGATTCAGTCAAATGAGTAACAAAACGAGAAAGCACATCCGGCTGGGGGCGCTGGCGCTGTCACTCGCCATCGTCGGCGTCCTGGCCGCTTTCGTGGTGCTTGCCGGCAACCCGGCGACGACCGCCGCCCACGGCGGCGGCGCAGTGGGCAGCCACTGTGAGGGCGAAAGCGATGCGTTCAAGAATAGCCACGACGCTGTGACGCCCGCCGACCACCCCAAGTGCGAGGACGACGCGGCGCCCACCCGCGAGCCCACCGACCCCCTGGCCAACGTGCCGGCGCCCAAGTACTTCAATCTGGACAGCCTGGACAACGGCGCGCGGCTGAGCTGGCAGGCCCTCCCGGACAGCTCGGACTACACGGTTAAGGAATACCAGATTGACCGGGAGGTTTACCACACCGACCCGAACATTCTCGCCCTGCTGCGGAACAACGGCGGCAATGCCACCATTGACATCGACGCCGTGAAGCATCAACACCGGGACCTGGGTCTTTCCTACGGAACCACCTACACCTACAAGGTGCGCGCCTACGTGGAAGTGACCAACGCCGATGGCACCAAAAAGATGGGCTACGGCAAATGGAGCCGCACGCGCACGACGGTGACCGCCGACTCGGGCGGCCGCCTCGAGCCGCTGCTGACTCCGCCCACCGCGGTGCGGATGCTGAAGACGGAGAAGGCTTGCAACGCGATTACCGTGACCTGGCAGGCGCCCGCCGACTTCGGCACCGTGCCGGCCACGGACGATAACGGCGAGTACGTTGGCCCCGACTACACCGGCGGCGAGGGAGCCGGCAAGGAAGAAGTCGGCAAAAAGGCCACCGAGGTCACCTATAAGGTCGAGCGCATGGTCGGCGACGGCGCCTGGAGCCTGGTCGCGCACACCGGCATGGAGTACGAAGACTCCGGCCTGACCTACGGCCCGACCTACAAGTACCGGGTCCGGGCCATGAACTCTCACGGCCTCTACGGTCCCTGGGAGACGATTGCAGAGACGCTGACGGAGCCCGCTGGGGTTCTCCGGCCGGAGAACCTGCGCGCTACCGTCAACGACGCCGGACACGTCGTTTTGCAGTGGACTGCCCCGGTCGGCGGCAACCAGTCCTGGTTCGATGGCGACAAGGTTGACCAGACCGTCGGCAACGGGGACAAGAGCAAGCGGCTTACCTACCAAATCGAACGGGTTGACGCCAGCAACATGGACACTGGCTTCGGCAAGGTCCCGCGGCCCCATAGGTACGGCCCGCGCTCCTTCGCCGCTGATCAGCCCACCCAGGAGCAGACTTTCATCGACGAAAATCCGCACAACGGAGCGGCCACTTACGTGGTCAGCGCCCTGGTTAACAAATGCCTGCCTTCGGACGGAACCTCCGTGACCTTGAACACGGTGGTCACCGAGCCGGGAGCGCCCGGGACCGTGGAGGCTAATGCCGACCGCAACATGATAACGGTGACGTGGACCGCGCCGGCCGACGCCGGTTCCGTGGGCGAGCGCGGCGCAACCATTACCGGTTACAAGGTTGAGCGCAGCACTACGTCGGGCAGCGGTTTCACCGCGGTGGACCCCGCCCATACCGGGACCGGGACCTCGTACACCGACTCGAACCTGGCCTACGAGACGAGGTACTACTACCGGGTGTACGCAGTCAACAGTTTTGACGCAACCAGCGCTGCGTCGGCGGAAGCCAGCGACACGACGGCTGTGGAAACCCTGGGCATGGCCAGCAACATCCGTATCGGCCTCAACACCGGCGGCACGATCCAAGTGACGTGGGACCCGGCGTCCGGCGCGGCGGGCTACATCGTCATCGCCATCAGCAAGGCGGACAACAGCGCCACTTCTGCCCCCGTCAATCCCAGGGCTGACGGGACGCTGCCGACGACACTGAACCTGGGCGGCCTGACCTCCGGCGAGGGCTACTACGTGTACGTGGCAACCACCGGTTCTGGCGGCGAAAACACGCTCTCCGACACGCCTTTCGACGTGACTGCCAACTAGGCGGCCTAGGCGAAAGAGCAGCCGGTCTGGGCTGGCGCCGGATGATCTGTCCAGTCCAAACCTATCGGGAAAGCAATCTCGACAAGGAGATTACATCAGATGAATTACAAAGCGAGAAAGCACATCTGGCCGGTGGCCTTGATGTCGCTGGCCGTGTTCGGCGTGCTGGCTTTCGTGGTCGCGCTGTCCGCGATGCAGCCCCAGGCCGCGCAGGCTGATGGGTGCGCCAGTATCACCAACCCAGTCAAGAAAGCCCAGTGTGACGCGCGTCACCGCACGGCCGGCCTCGACCACACGGATCCCGCCCACAGTCACGGCACTGGCGGCGGCCCCAGTGATACTGCGGGCGCCGCCGGAGACATGATCGCCAGCAGCACCACCTCCGCCAGCGCCGGCGTTGAGCTGAAGCTGACCATCAAGCGGCTGGGTATAAGAGGCGCGGGCGGCAGCTCCGTCGAGCTGTACTTGGAAGACGACTTCAATGTGCCCGACACTATCGACCGGGACGCGGTGTACTTCACCGTCAGCCCCGCCACTCCCGACACCAACAACGGCGGGCGGGTCTATGCCACCGACCCCATTGATATCGACACCGACGGGCATTTCACCCAGGACAAGGATGACTATGCCATTCGGGTGCTGATTCCCGACATGAACACCAGCGACGACGCCGACGGCCACCAGGGTCCCATGGCCGGCCAGACCGTCACCCTGGTCTTCACCAAGTCCGCCGGCATCAAGAACCCCAGTGAAGAGGGTGACCACAGCGTGGGCTACTCCGTCCTCGGCCCCAACGGTGACGCCAACAGCGGCCCTCAGGTCGAGCTGGACGACGTTGAAGGCGCCGGCGCGCCGCTGAAGACCTTGGCCGAGATCGGCCTGTCCGACGTGGACAACAAGCGCGGCTATGAGATGACCGTCACCGGTTCCGGCTTCAACGACGGGACCACCGCCGGCGTCTATGTCCTGCACCACCCCGCCGGCGATCCTGACGACAAGTCAACCTGGCCCTCGTGCGAGACCATCATCACCCAGGGCGTGCAAGTCGGTGGCGCACTGGTCGGCAGCGACGACAAGGTCGCGGTGACCTTCGAGGTCACGGCTCCTACTTTCAAGGCTGGCCGGATGAACTATCTGTGCATGGGTGACGGCGAAGGCCGCATGTCCAGCACCGACGTTGAGGACTTCTTCCTGGAGCCCTCTATCCGGGTGTCCCCCGCCGAAGTCAGTTCCGGCGACACGGTCAGGGTCTTTGCTCAGGACTTCGTCGGCGGAAATTTCGGGGGCCTCAAACTACGCGGGCAGGTGGTCAACCCCAGGGCCGATGTCCCCACGGGTGCGAACATGCTCCCCTATGTCCCCGTCTCCATCAGCGGAGAAACCGCTGTCTTTGAGATGCCGGGCGGACTGGAGGGCACGGTGCGCGTTGACGCCACTTGGGGCGGCGTCACCAAGAACACCAAGATCACCATCTCGCCTTCAATCGTGTCGGCCAGCAAGACCGACGTGCTGCCCAACGACAGCATCACCCTGACGGGCAACGGCTTCGCCAGCAACGCCTGCATCTTGGCCAGCATGATCACCCTGGAAGAAGTGCCTGTGAAGCTGGACGACGAGTCCAACGACAGCTGCGGCGCCAATGGCGCAGAGGGCGTGCGCACGTCCAACGCCGGGCAGTTCGTGGCCACGGTTCACCTCGCGCCCGTTTCTGACGACGACACCAACCCCACGCTCATTTCGGGGCCCCGTTCCTTGAACGTCGAGGACAGCAAGGGATTCAGCGGCAGCGTGACCCTCACTATCGCCGAACCCACCGTCAAGGTGACCCCTGACGTGGCCGGCCCCCGGGACTACATCACCATCATGGGTGAGAACTGGCCCGTGGACAACCCGGAGAACCCGCTGAGCAGAGCCGTCACGGTCATGGTGAATGACGCGGGCAACCGCGCCCCTCGCCAGTACTCCGCCTTCGCGGACACCGCGGGCCGCTTCACCGTGGAGCACCAAGTGCATCGCGGCGTGACCATCCCCTCCACCATCCAGGTTGAGGTCAAGTACGCCGACGTCGTGAAGCTTGCCACCTTCGACGTGCCGGTGGCGACCATCACCATCGACCCGGCCGAGGCGCAGCCTGGCGACATGATCAGCATCACCGCCACCGACATGCCGGTGTACACCGACGCCGATCAGGTGAAGATCGGCGGCAGCCAGATCGGCAGCCTGAACGCCCACACCGACCGCGACGGCAACATCACGGTTGACGACGTGCTGGTTCCCGGTCTGGATCCCGGCACCTACAGCGTCCAGTTGACGGTTAAGAACACCGTGGCCATCGGCGAGCTGAAGGTTCTGGCCGAGTCCGCCGCCGGCGGCGCTCCCGCCGAGCTCCCCGGAGCCGTGGAGAACCTGGGCGACAACCTGGTTGCCATCTTCCACTTCGACGACGTGGGCAAGGTCTGGTCCTTCTACGACCCGCGCCCCGAGTTCGCCGAGCTCAACACCCTGACCTCACTGGCCAACGGTGAAGCCTACTGGATCCTGGTCAGCGAGACCGTGGATGAGGTGGTGCTGAACAACAAGGTCCGCAGTCTCACCTGCCGCGGCGACGACTGCTGGAACCTGGAGGTCTGGTAGGCCGTCGTCCCCCCAGGGGAGCGACCGCCAACCGGCTGAATGAGTGTCCAGTAAAGCGCCCCCGCTCCCGTGGCCTGCGCTGCGGGAGCGGGGGGGACCACCCCAAGCAGGAGCGAAAGAGATGAAGAGAATTGGAGCGATGGCGGCGGTGGCGTTGATTGCCCTGCTGATCGCATTGCCCCTGGGCCTGGTTGCGGCCCAGGGAGATGCGCCGCGGGCCAACGTGCCCCCCGCCTTCATATTCGGCTACGCCATGGCCGACGGCCTGCCCGTGCCCGAAGGAACGATGGTGGTCGCCATGGCTGGCGACGAGAAGATCGGTTCGGCCATGGTCGAGCAGGGCGGCCACTACGAGATGCAGCTGATGCAGCCCATGGACATGGACGCCATGGTGACGTTCATGGTCGGCGAGCGCACGGTGGACTACGAGTACACCTGGATGAGCGGCGACCGCCAGCCTAACTTGATCTTGGCCGCCGACCTGGCCGCCCAGGACGGCGCCATGGGGCCTCCGGGACCGTCCGGCGCGGCGGGTCCTCCGGGCGTTCCGGGTCCCGCCGGGGCTGACGGAGCCGACGGCCACGACGGTCACGATGGCCGCGACGGAGCCCCTGGCGAGGCTGGCCCTGCGGGTCCCCAGGGCGAGCAGGGCATCGCGGGGCCTCCGGGTCCTCCGGGTCCGCAGGGTCCCGCCGGTACCATCGGCCCGGCCGGTTCCGGTGGTTCCATGGGCATCATCGCGCTGGTCGTGGCCATCGTGGCCGCGATCATCGGCGTGGCGGCCATCATCATGGGACGGCGCACCACCGCGTAGTCTCCTACAGGCCTTCTGGATCGTTGCTCGTCCGCCCGGCGACTGACGATCCGAAAGCGAGCCCCCGTCGGCAACGGCGGGGGCTTGTTTGTATTAGATCGGCCAACCATGCCGGTTGTTAATTTCCTGACGGATCTGGCCTGGGCATCAGGTAGCCGGTGCGAAACTCAGTCAGGATGTAGGCGGGTTCTTCAGCGTTGTCGCCCAGCTTGTGGCGTATGGCGCTGATGGCGGTGCGCATCGGCCGCATGTCACCGTGCCCGTCGGCGCCCCACACCCTTCTCAGCAGGTGTTGGTAGGTGAGAACGTGTCCGGCATTGGCCGACAGCTCAGCGATGAGCCGGTACTCGATGGCGGTCAGGTGCACCGGGTGTCCTTGGAGCGTCACGCGGCGTTCCACGTAATTGATGGTCAGGTCTCCCCGCACGTAGGGAGTCCGCGGCTCGGGCATCGCCCGCCGGCGGAGGGACGCCCTGATGCGGGCGACCAACTCGGTGGGCGAAAAGGGCTTGACCACGTAATCGTCGGCGCCCATCTCGAATGCCCGGGCCACCAGGTTGTCCTGGCCGTAGGCCGACACGAAGATGACCGGTACGTCGCCCTGGTTCATGATCTCCTGCATCAGCTCGATACCGTCGACGCCGGGCAGCATGAGGTCGAGGAGGACCAGTTCCGGCTTTTCCTCAGACATGAGGCGCAACACCTCCTGGGGGTTGCCGGTGGCGACCACCACATAGCCGGACCCGGCCAGTGCGTCGCGAATGTACCGGAGGGCCTGGGGATCGTCGTCGACCGCCAGGATGCGGACCTGTTCCTCCACGGAACTGCGCGAGGGGCGCGTGGTGAGCTGAGTAGGCAAGGCCGGAGAGATGAACCCGGACTCTTCGACGGTGGGAAGTGTGAAGGTGAACAGCGCACCCCGGCCCAGCCCTTCGCTGATGGCTCCGATGCGACCTCCATGGGCCTCCACGATCCCCTTGCAGACGGCGAGGCCCAACCCGGTGTCGCCGCCCTGCTCCTCGCTGTCGATGCGGGAGAACTTCCGAAACAGGAAGGGCAGCCTTTCGGCCGGTATGCCCTGGCCCTTGTCGGCAACCGACACTGACACGTGGAGGTTGCCCGGCGCCGCGCTCACCGTGATGGTGGACGAGTCCGGCGAGTGCCGGCCAGCGTTGGTCAACAGGTTGCTCAGAACCTGTACGATGCGGAACCGATCCGCCATGACCCAGGGGAGGTCGGGCGGGATATCGATGCGCAGGTTGTGCCGGCTCCCGGCCAGTCGGAAGGCATTACCGGCATCGTCCACCAGAGCCGCAAGGTCCGTCGGCTCCGGGGAGATGGGTAAGGTGCCGGTCTCAATGCGGACCACGTCCAGCAGGTCTGCAATCAGCGCCCGCATCCGGTCGGTTTGCTCCAGGATGATCCGATGGAACTGGCGCACCTCGGTGGGGTGCATCTGGGAAACCTCGTCCAAAAGCGCGGAGACCGAGCCCCGGACCGTGGACAGCGGAGTGCGCAACTCGTGGCTCACCATGGCCAGAAACTCGGCCCGCAGCCGCTCCATGTCTTCCAGGGCCGTCAAGTCCTGTAGCGTGACCACCACCCGCTCGACCTTTCCCTGCTCCGATGTGCTGGTCGTCGCGTTGACCAGCGCGTTCAAGGAGCGTCCGTCCGGCCCGGTCAGGAGTATCTCCTCGGCCCGCACGGTCTGGCCGGCGCTGAGCACCTCTGCCATGTAGAGGTCCTGCAGGGGAAACTCTCGTCCGTCGCTCCGCCTGACCAGCACCGCTTCCAGGAGTTGCTCCGTGGGATGCTCCGGCGCCATCAGGGTCTCCGCGATTCTCACGGCCTCCCGGTTGAACGATACCGGCGCTCCCGTCCGGGCGTCGAAGACGATCACTCCCATTGGACAGGTGTCGATCAATGCCTCAAGGTCATTCCGCGCCCGTTGCTCGTCCCGGTACCGGCGGGCGTTGGCGATGACCAGCGCCGCCTGGGAGGCGAAGGTGACCAGCGTCTCCACGTCCTCCTCGCTGAATTCCCTGCCGTCCGGCTCGCGGCCCAGGTAGACGGTCCCCACGGACCCCCGCTGATGTTTGATTGGCGCCGACAGAAAACGCCCCACATGTAGGGGGATATCGGTATTCAGCCCCACCGACGTGGCGTATGCATGGTAGCTGGCCTCGTTGGTCGGCACGCTGAGTTGTCGGAAATGCTCGAAGATCTTCAGCCCTTCCGGCACTTCCATGAGCTGCTGGTGCTCGGCTTCGGTCGTCCCCGAACTCAGGACTGTGTCCAGGCCGCCGGCTTCATCCAGGGAGGCGATGACGCCGTAGCGGGAGCCGGTGAGGTAGCGGGCGTTGTCGATCACTTCCTGAAGGACGACGTCGTAGTCCAGGCTCTCGTTGATGCGCAGGCTCGCCTCGGCCAGGTGATGCAGCCGGCCCCGCAGGGCCCGGTTCTCCTGGACAAGCTCATCGTTGGGTTCCATTCCCCACCTCGAATGGCGTGTGAAAGGCCGGGCCTGGTGGGAGCCCGGGACGGGATTATATGGTGCATGGCGATCTTAATGCATATTAACATAAGGTCATCAGGTCACGCCCATCAAACGTGAACAGTTATACTCGACATCCGCGCTTTGACCGCCCAGCCTCGCCTTGCTACGATGGCCTCGTCGCTTCATTGGTGCTCGGGCCGTCCAGCACGCCGCCGCACGGGAGCGAGACCCATGCAAAGACCGTTGCACCTGCAAACAACAGTATTGCCAGGCGGCAAGATCGTGATCGTGGACCAAGACTTGGCCGACGGCGAAACCGTCGACATACTGGTGACCGCTTCCTCTCCTGTCCCACGAAGGTCGGCTGTTGACGTACTGGCCGAAGCGCCCGGACACCGCCTCTTCGAAACCGCACAAGACGTCGCTAACCACCTGGAGTCCGAGCGGGACTCATGGGGGCCATGACGCTGCCCGACAGTGGTCCGATCTACATGGACGCCTGCGGCTTCATCTACAGTGTGGAGCGGATTGAGCCTTATCGTGAGATGCTGGAACCAGTGTGGCGACGGGCCCAAACTGGCCAGTCGTCGGTCGTCACCAGTGAGTTGTCCATCGTAGAGACCATGGTCAAGCCGCTGCGTGAGGGCGACGCAGTGCTCGAAAGGCTCTTCCGAGATCTGCTCAACTCCAGCGAGGTGCGGCTGGTGCCGACCACCCGCGCACTCTGGGAAGCTGCCGCCGAAATACGCGCCGCCCTGAACCTGCGCACGCCGGACGCACTGCACGCGGCAACGAGCATCCAGGAACGTTGCTCCCTATTCGTTACCAACGACAGCGCCTTCCGACGTGTCCCCGGTCTGCCCGTGGTTGTATTGGACGAACTCCAAGGGTAATCCAAATGAGTAATAATGGTTACAGAGCCAGCCTGAGCTGGGTGTTGACCGCTGTTCTCGCCTTGGTTCTCCCTTCATCCGGGGCAGTTTCACCGGCGATGGCATCACCGCCAGCCAGCGCTCCCCCGTCCAGGAGCATCACATCCTCGCCTACCGCGAGTAGCGCAAGTTTACCCAGGTTGCGAGCTGCGTTCTCGTTGCGGTCGTGAATGACGCCGCAACTGGGGCAGGACCACTTGGGTTCCCGACCCAGTTCTGAGTTCACCGCGCCGCAGGCCGAGCAGGTCTTGCTGCTGGGATACCACTGGTCGGCCTCGATGATCTCGGTGCCGTACCAGTCCGCCTTGTAGCGGATCTGGCCCAGCAGGCTGGACATTCCGGCATCGGAGAGGGCCTTGGATTGCAGACCAGCTCTGATCATGCCGGCCACGTTGAGGCTTTCTATGCCAATGGTGTGGTACTTCCCGACCAATGCCCGGCTGACGTGATGATGGACATTGTCCCGCAGTCCCTTGGCTCGCCGATGAGCGCGGTCGATGCGGCGTTGTGCTTCCCACCAGCCGCGGCTGCCCGGTGTACGGCGGGCCTGGGCCCGCTGCCACCGGCGCAGTCTGCAGAGCGCGTTTTCCAGCGCCTTCGGGTTCTCGTAATGCACGTGGTCGCTGTCCACCGCCAGAGGGTTGATGCCCACGTCCACGCCGCCCACCGATTGGGTTTCTCGCTGGGGCGGTGCCACGGGCCGTTTCCAGTAGGCGACGCTGGCCCACCAGCGGCCGTTGCGCTTCCTGATGGTGACCTCGTATGGGATGCCGTCCGGCAACGCGCGGGTCATCTTCACGCTGCCCATGTAGGGTAGCCGGATGCGCCGGTGGCCGTCGTAGCGGATGAGCTTCACGCCTGATGCGGCCAGGAACGCACCGGTGCCGGTGCGCCTCTTCTTGTGAAAGACCGGCCGGCGCGCTTTGATGTCCTTGTTCAGCCAGCGGGACCGGGCGTTGCGGTAGTTGCGACACGCGCCCTGGGCCACGAACTTGCTCACCTCCGTCACGAAGTTCAGCGACGGATTGACGTGCTTGACGGCGTTGAACTCCTTCTCCAGTTCATGTGGCGTGAGCCAGAGACCGGGATCCCGTCCAGCCTGGTCATTGGCCACCATGTTGAACGCTAACCAACACTCGCCTGTCGTGTTGTACAGTTGTCGAAGACACCATCTGTACTTTCCTCGTCCAAGAAATCGAACGGCCCAGCGTGTAAAATCCCCGCTTGAAACGACGGTAGCAGAGGTGCAGATGATGAAGGCGGCGACGAGCCTGCGTCCTCACATCGTGCAGGTGATGGCGGCCAATCAGGGACGCGTCCTGGCCACCGAGGAGATCTATGAGCGGGTGGCTGCTCTGGGCGTGGCGAGCTTCGATCCTGCTGCCAAGCGGGACCGCAACCTGGTGAATAGGGAGCTTAGCGACCTGGCGGGTTGCACCACCCAGGCCCACAGCAAACCGTCCCCGCAGTTGATCACTCGGGTCGGCCGCGGCCGCTACCTGTACCGTGAGCCCGACTTGCCCATGGACGTGGAGTTGCTGCGGGAGTACCTGGAGCCGGTGGAAGTATACGAGAAGCGGCCGCCGCGACGCCGTGGGGCAGGCAATCGACGGCGCGAGGTTTCCGAGGAGGTGCGGATATGTCTGTACACCGTCCAGCGCGGTGTTTGCCCGGGATGCGGCATCCATCTGCCGCACTACCTGCGCTTCGAGGTGGACCACATCCTGGCGCTGAGCGATGACGGCGAGCATCAGGTGAGGAACTGGCAGTTGCTGTGCAACTACTGCAATCGGGTGAAGGGAACCCAGGGGCAAGGCGGGTTCCGCATGAAGATGCCCGAGCTGCGAGAGCACAACATGAGCACGGGGGTGATGGTGGACGCGCAGCAGGCGGAGCTCACCGGTCGCCGGCTGGCCCGTTACCACCGGGATATTGGCGACGAGACGTTGTGACCGACGGAGGCGCACACCCGAGGATGGACGTGTTTTGGTGTCCCGTTTTGGAAAGAGCCCAGCAGTTGGCGCTGTTTCCAGAGCGCCGAACGATGCCATGGAGATGATGCCGGATGATTAGTGCCAGCGCCGACCACGACGCGGCGGTCACCGAGGAAGATGCTGCCGATGTCGCCATGGACGACCATCTGGCTGGCAAGGTCGCCGCGGAGATAACGGACATCCACAGCGCGGGGCGAAGCGGCGCCGAGGAAGATTGGGACTGGTTCGAGGCGGAGGCGGCCGCTATCGACGCCGAGACTGCCGACGACCCGGTGGGCTTGTATATGCGGGAGATTGGCCGGGTGGAGCTGCTGACCGCGGCGGAGGAACGGGACCTGGCGGCCAAGATTGAACTGGCCAGCCACCTGGAGGAGCTGGAGCGGGAGCTGGCCCAGAGACTGGGCGATGGCGACGACCATGGAGACGATGCCAGCGCCGATGGTGAGCTGACGGTTGCGCCCTGGGAGAAGGCCATGCTGCTGTTGGCCCGCGTTGCCGGCTCCGGACCGGTGGCTCAGGCCGTGGCCCGTCATCTGGGACTGGACGAGGCACCGGCGCTGAAAGACGCGTGTGCGCACCCGCGGTTCAGGGCCGCCATCGACGGTGTGATCAGCCCCGAACTGGCGGAACGGGTGGCCCGGGAACTGGATGTCGCCGAGGACGACGCCCACGAGAGTATCGTGAGGCTGTCCCGTGACACCCGGTCGCTGCCGCCGGAGGCGGTGGGCGTCGTTGTCTCCCACGTGCCGGTGTGGATGGAGATGCATCCCGAGGAGCCCGATGACCGGGACCGGTGCACCCTGGGGCTGCTGTCCCGGATGCTGGGGGACCCGTCGCTGAGCCAGCGTATGGAGGCGGTGAATGGGGAAGTCGTCCGACACTTCCAGCGGGCCCGTGAGGCTGGGAAGCGGGCCCACGACCACCTGGCGGAGGCCAACCTGCGGCTGGTGGTCAGCGTGGCGGGGAAGTACCAGAACCGGGGGATGGCGCTGCTGGACCTGGTCCAGGAGGGAAACCTGGGGCTGATCCGGGGCGTGGAGAGGTTCGACCACCGGCGGGGCTACAAGTTCAGCACCTACGCCACCTGGTGGATCCGGCAGGCGATCACCCGCGCCGTGGCCAACCATGGTCGCACGATACGGGTGCCGGTGCACGTGGTGGAGACCATCAACAAGCTGACGCGTCAGGAACGGATCATGGCGCAGGAGCTGGGACGGGACGCCACGGACGGTGAATTGGCGGAGGCGTTGGGGATGAGCGTGGAGAGGATCAGGCGGGCGCGGCAGGCGGCCCGGGAGGCGGTGTCGCTGGATCTGCCGGTGGGAGAGGACGGGGATACGTTCCTGGGGGACTTCGTGGAGGACCGTAACGCGCCGCCCCTGGAGGATGCGGTGTCGGAGAACCTGTTGCGGGAGCAGCTGCGGGAGGCCCTGGATGCGCTGGGGGACCGGGAGAGCCGGGTGCTGCGGCTGCGCTACGGGCTGGACGACGGCCAGCCGCAGACGCTGGAGGAGGTGGGGAAGGTGTTCGGGGTGACCCGGGAGCGGATCCGGCAGATCGAGGCGAATGCGATGCGGAAGCTGCGCCAGCCGGCCCGGTCGGCCCGGCTGCGGGACTACCTGGATTGACCGGGCCGCGGTATCAGCGGGCGCGGTGGTGGCGGGGGATGATCTGGTAGTCGCGCAGGCCCTCGTTCCAGACGCGGCGGACCACCTCGGCCGGAAGGTCCCTGACCTCCCGCCGCATGGCGAAGCCCACGTCGGGAGTGCCGGAGAAGGCGAGCTTCACCAGAGAGGTCTCGTCGGTGGTGATCTCCACGCGGAGGTCCGCGTCGGCCCTGAGTTCCTCGATGAGGTTCACCAACCGGTCCAGGGCGTCGGCCAGGGCCAACTCGGTGACGATGGGTTTCCGCTGCTCCGGCATGGTTGCCTCCCCGGCGGAAGGTCGTTAGTCAAGTCGCCCATGTCGTGCAGGGGCGTGAACCGTCCCGCCGGTGCCATTGTGCCACAGCGGAACGCCGGTTCCAATCTCCGGCGCGGCGCTCAGGCGGGAGGCAGCGCAATGGGACCGGAGGACCTCCGATCAGAGTTTCCAGCGGCCAGCAACAGGGGCGGCATCTCGCCGGTGCGGTAGGCCTGGTCGATCTGGGGTATCATCCACTCGCCGGCGGTGGTGTTGTCGGGCAGGACGATGTTGGCTAGGAACTCGGTCTCGTTGGTGGAGATCCCGGCGGTGACCGCCACCCAGCGCCAGCCATTGTCAAACTCCTTCCAGGCAACTCCCCTCACCGACTCTGAACAGTTACTTAGGATGTCGAAAATTTGCAACAAGGTTTCACAAAAGGTATAATGGTTGCTACATAGCCCCCTGGAAGTACGTCAGACTCCTCGTTATTCTGAGTTGGCCGAAACCTCGGGGCATATTTCTGCTTGGCGGTTTGGCAATGACCAAAGTGGCCATACTGGTTGACGGAGGATTTTTCATCCACCGTCTACCGCGCCTTACGGACTGGAGTATCCTGCACGACTCCGCGCGTGCTGACCAGGAAATCGGACGCTTGGTCAGAGGCCATCTCGCGTACATCAATAACACCGCGCGTGTCGAGAATCCCTACGCTCTCCTCTACCGCTGTTTTTTCTATGATGCTTATCCCTATGACAGACGTGGGCATCTGCCGGTCAGCAAGCAGGCGATTGACTACGCGAAGTCGGATGCGGCGTCCTTTCGGTTGGAGTTGTTCGAGAAGCTGCGCCGCCGCCCCAACTTCGCCTTGCGTCTGGGTGAGGTTCGTCGCCACAGGGATTGGATCATCAAGGAACAAGCCCAAAAGGATCTCTTATCCGGGAAGCGCAACGTGGCGGATCTGAAAGACGATGATTTTGTGGCGGGATTCCAGCAGAAAGCCGTCGATATGAGAATCGGCTTGGATATAGCGAGCATCACCCTGAAGAAGCAGGCCGACACCATAGTCCTCGTTACCGGAGACAGCGACTTCGTGCCGGCAGCGAAGCTGGCCCGTCGTGAGGGAGCGCGCGTGATCCTTGATCCCTTATGGCAGAACGTTGCGCCTGACTTGTTCGAGCACATTGACCAAGTACATTGTCCTTTCCCACGGCCGGGGAAAGCTAATTGATCATAGCTGTGGTCGATCAGGTAGGCGACAGAATCGTACGCTAAGGCCACTATCGGCGCTTTGAGCACTGGTATTCGTCGGTGAACAGGATGTGGGCGAGGAGCTCGGGCTCGACGGTCAGGCCTGCAAGCTTCCGCTGTCTGACCGCTTCGCCGAGATCGGCGACCTGATCGAAGAGTTGCACTCGCGGCTGGCGGCCGAGGGCATCGCCATCAACTACCCGGTGCGCAAGCCGCAGTTGCCCGATGGCCTGACGGCCGTGCCAGCTTTACAACGGTGCAGGGTGAGCCGTTTGGGCCTCCCTTGCCGGCAATGAGCCGCCCGAGTTCCACCGGATGGAACTGACCGTCTATGCCGGACCGGTTGTTGGGGAAGAAGACGGCCCGGGCGCGCCGGTACGCATTTTGTCCGTCTATGAACAGGGTCAGGCGGAGGGGCGTGGTCATAACGGAGGCAAAAATAATCCCCGCCGACAGGCTCAGCTCCATGCTGAACGAGCGACGAGGGAGAGTGAATTAAACGTAGGGATAGGCGCACCGGTTGTCAACCGTGCGACCACCCAGGTATTCTTAACATAAGCGGATAATGGATTTATGATAGGGTTCCAGTCTGATTTGAGAGGGTGCTGTGATGTCCCGTCCGCGCGCGTATCGCCACGATGTTCGTTGTCCTGATTGCGGAGCCAACTGGATGCGCAAGGACGGCTTTACCAACGGGAAGCAGGCTTACCGCTGTGGCGAATGTAACCGTCGTTACGTGCCGGAGGGGGCCTACCGCCGTCCGGGGCCAGCGGTGAAAGCGCGGGGCATCGCCATGTATACCGAGGGGAGTTCGCTGAGCGCCATCGGGCGGGTGCTGGGATACAGTCCGGCGGCGGTGCAGGGGTGGGTCAAAAAAGGGGGCGCCAGGCCCTGACCGCCTTGGGGGAACGGAGTGAGCGCCGTAATGCGGGTCTGGTGGGTCGTCAGCGGGCGGCGGTGGTGTCCTGTGCTGAGATGTGGACTTACCTGGGGGCGCGGCGTGGTGAGCAGCGGGAGGAGCGGTGGATTTGGACCGCGGTAGTGGCGGAAGCTGACGGGAACCGCTGGGTGGACTTCGAGGTGGGTGACCGTAGTGAAGGACCCTTCTTGCGGTTGTACGCCCGACTGCCGGAAGCGGAATTGTATTGCAGCGATGCGTATGCGGTGTACCCGGGGTGGTTTCCTCCGGACCGCCATGTGGTGGGCAAAGGCGGAGCGGTGAACTGGAACGAAGGATTGCATTCAGTATGGCGAGGGAAGTTGAACCGGCTGATACGGCGAACCAAGGGGTACACCAAAAGCATCGAGATGCTGGTGTACTCTCTGGCCCTGGTTTGCTGGCGACGGAAGATGCAAATCTAATTTCCGCTTACGTTAAGAATACCACCACCCAGCCGGCATCTGTGCAAAGACTGCATTCCGGTCGTGGTCTCCGCACGCAGACCGGCGGCCGTCTGCAACTCGTGGGTCTGGTTTACCGGACGGTCCAGAACACCGTTCAGGGGTTGGCAACTGTTGCGGATTTAGTGGATTTTGGTGGGTAATCGTTGCTGATAGTTGCAGCGGCGGTCTCGCGCAGGAAAGACCTTTCCCCGGTCACCCACCATCGCCGTTTCGCACGCCGGTTCTGATATGATAGGAGCATGATGCGAGATCAAGAGACCCATCGGGGACGGCGCAAGATGACGACCCTGTTCCTTGCCTGGCAGGCGCCGCAGAGTCGGCGCTGGTTTCCGGTGGGGAGACTGGACGCCGACCTGGATTCCGACCCGGCCCGGTACCGGTTCTCCTACATCGAGGGCGCTCGCGAGGCACGTGAGCTATCCGAATTCCTCACCGTGCCCGGGTTCCCCGCGATGGAAACGCCCTACCGGTCGGAGGAGCTTTTCCCGTTCTTCCAGAACCGTCTGATGAACTCCCGCCGTCCGGAGAGGCCGGAATACCTGCGCCAACTGGGGCTGGACCCGAATCACTGGGACCCGGTGTCGGAACTGGCCGCTCCGTTCAACCAGGCTCACAAGAACGGCTACGAGGTGTTCCCCGACGTGGTACCGGACGCCGATGGAAGATTCCGGACGCGTTTTGTGGTGCACGGTCTGCGTTACACCAATGAACACTCAATCCAGCGTGTCGGAGCGTTGGAAATCGGCGAAGAGTTGTGGCTGTCCCTCGAGCTGAACAACCTCGCCACTGGACACGCCGTGACCGTGAAGACCACGGACCAGTACGTCGTAGGCTGGCTGCCGCGGTACCTGGTTGACGTGGCGTACCGCGGCGGTGGTTGGCTCGTTGAGGAGCCCGAAGCCCGGGTGGCTCAGTTGAACTTTGCTGGACCGCTCAGCACTCGCGTGTTGGTGGAGTTCGCTGGCCGACTGCCGTTATCGGTGCGGTCGATGGACGGCTTGCCCCAGTACCGGTCAATCGTCCACAAGGACCGCTCGCCTGCAACTCATGATCGAAGTACATAGCCGGGGATTTACGAAGGCAGCAACGGCGTTAGCTTGTCGATAAGGGCCTCCACCTTATCCAACGCCAGGGCGATGTCCGGCGCGACGTGCTCATCCTCGTAGAAATTGCCGTGCAGGGCATCAGCAGCCCAATAGTGCGCCATCACGTCCCCGTCGCCGAGTTCCGCCCGGAGGCGGCTGGCCACACGGGACAGGTGGCGGTGTTTGCCGTGTTCCCAACTGCGCTGCTCCGCGACGGCCTTCAGTATCTGCGCGGCCGCGCCCCAACCTTTCTCGGAGGCCTGCGGCAGGTCGCCGTCGGACAGCTCCTGCCTGGCCTGTGCCAGGAAGCGCTCGCTGGCTTGCTGATAACTTTGGCTGCTCATGGGGTTCCTCCGCTCATCGGATGTGGATACGGCAGTGAGCGCCGTGCAAGAACATCAATCACGCCGGCGGGAGGGCGATGGGGCCAGTGGAGCGCTGGCCAGCCTGAGTTGCGGCGGGCAGCAGGGGCGGCATCTCGCCGGTGCGGTAGGCGCGGTCGATCTGGGGGAGCATCCACTCGCCTGCGGTGGTGTTGTCGGGCAGGACGATGTTGGCCAGGAACTCGGCCTCGATGGTGGAGATGCCGGCGGTGACCGCTTCCAGCTTGGCCTTGATGACCAGCAGCAGGGCCCGCCAGCGCTGGCGACAGGCCTGGTCGTGGGCCTCCTGCTGCGCCCTTTGGCTGCGCTCCCGGGGCGGGCTGTGGTTGGTGTACCGGAAGACCTCGGGGTCGGGCAGTTCCAGGACGAAGCGGATGCGGCGGTTCTCCATGGCGAAGATGACGGTGGCCAGGTTGCCCTGGGTGGCGTAGGCGAAGCCGTCGGCGCCGTAGCGCTCCAGGGTTTCCTCGATCTCGTTGCGGGTGCGCATGGCGCTGACGGTGGTGTTGCGGGCGTAGGTCATGGCGTTCACCTGGTCGATGGCGGCCGCAGTGCGGCAATCGCTGTGATTGGCCGGATTAAGATGCCGGATAGCTGATGCCGCAACAATTATCACGTGCCGGAAAGGCTGTCTGAACACCGGTTGTTTGCAGATGGTGTATCAGGAGCAGGCAGCACTCACTGGCCAGCGATTGTCGCTCGGCCATCGGGAAGTTGTGATTGTTCCCATAAGTATCGAATGGGGACTGCGTACAAGCCATCTCCGAAGCCGACCGTCATTTCGCCATCGTAGAGTATCACTCCGATGGAGAACCTATCTCCGACGATTTTCCGCAGCTTGCGCAGGCCGCGGAAATCATTGGGTCGGATGGTGGCGCCGGCCTTCACCTCCACGCCGGCCAACGCTGAAGGGCCGCGTTCCAGAACAATATCCACCTCAACCTGGTCTCTATCCCGGTAGTGGGAAAACCGCACTGGCGTCTCGCTCCATCCCGCCTGCCGCTGCAATTCCTGAAACACAAACGTCTCCATTAGCTGTCCCATCAGCGTCCGGTCGGTGTACAGGGTCGTCGAGTCCACACCGAGCAGGGCGCAGATCAGGCCGGTGTCGCAGAGGTGCAGTTTCGGCGCATGCACCAATCGGCTC